>DATBDI010000207.1:0-8840 GCA_036270025.1 Candidatus Udaeobacter sp.
GTTAATGTCTGCCAGGGCCGAAACACTCCACCCGCCCGGTAGCGTCGGCCCGGTTGTGCTGCTTACATGAACGTTGTTGTTCATGTACCAAATCACCGTTGCGCGGCTTACTGAATTGAACAGCAGATAATCGGGATGCCCATCTCGGTTGAAGTCGGCAACGCCCACCACTTGCCAGCCTCCGGGAAGCGTCGGGCCGAAAGCGCTGCCAATGCGAACATTGTTATCCATGTACCACAACGCCGTTTGACGCGTGGCCGCATTGCTGAGGACAAAATCGGGGCGCGCGTCGCCATTGAAATCGTTGAGAGGCACCGAAGGAGGGATCCGGACGTAATAGATGTCTTCTTGACCGCTAAATGTCGCCGCATACGCGACGTTGGCCCCTGTGTTATCCGAGACGGTTGTAATGTAATCGCCGAGCTTGTCCTGATTCGGATAACCAAGGTGCGGGTTGAACGAATTGCTGACTGCGGCATTGGGCGACCAGGTACTTCCGCCATCCAAGCTGAACGAATAGAACAGTTGTGAGTCGATATTGTTCGCAGCGTTACGTGTGTCCAGCCAGACTGCATCGATGCGTCCGTTAGGCGCGACCGAAAGCGTGCCAAACCAATGCCACTTCGCGTGGTTAACAGGATCGTTGTTGATCCGGCGCGGTACGCTGAAGGTTTGGCCTCCGTTTGTGCTCCGCACGAACATCACGTCAGTGCCAGTGGTAAAACCGGGGGGCTGGACGCTCGCGAGCATATAAATATTATTGTTCGTACTTGTGCCGGAACGGTCTACGGCGAGGAAAACCTGACCTGCTAATCCTTGCGGATTAATCAGCTGGCCGGCAACGATACTGCCCCCGAGATTCACTGTTGTGCTTCGGTCGAAAGCGGGGACTACGGCGCCGTTCTTTGCGTTGGTGGAGCGAACACACCACACCTGGCCAGCTTCCAGTTCTACCCCACCGATGAAAAGGTTCCCGTTGGAATCGACGTCCAGTGTGCCGAACGCAGGGGAATTTGGAATATCGATCGGATTCATCCAGGTCAGTCCGCCGTTAGTCGATCGAGTGAACTGTCTACCAGCGAAATTGTTGCCGTCACTGCTCCACGATTGGTACTGAAATCCATGTCCCGAGCTGTTAGTCTTGTCGATCGTAAACCACTGTTTATCGCCACCAAATGCCCGCGCGATATTTCCCCATGATTGACCGCCATTGAGCGATCGCCACAAATCGTCAAAAAAAGTCTCCAGAAGGCTGAGATAAAAAAAATGGCCGGCGCTATCGGAATTCAGAACAGGATCGCTGCGAAAAACGTTTTGTTGGAGAACGCCGGCAGAACTCCATGTCCTGCCGCCATCGATCGTATGCGCGAATCCAGCCTCGCGGAAATTAGACGAAACGCTATCGAATTGCCTCCAACCGATACTCATTTTATTTCCGTTCGTCGGATCAACGCAAATGGAAGGCTCGTTCGCGGCGTCGCCGACAATGTTGTTACCGTTTCCGTCCACATTCACCTGGTAACTCGTGTACGGCCCAAGCTGTGAGACTACCGCTGGCGAAGTAACAGTTATGGCCTCGAATGGTGCAGGCGGGTTATCGTATTTTTCCAGCGGCCCGGGCGGGAGCCGCTTGGGCGGGAGTGTCTGGCTCGAAGCTACAGCGGTTAGTAGGAAAAAAACTACCGACTTAAGCGAAACCGGTCGCAGCATGCCCGAGCTGATTATACCTCTGATTCACGTGCTGCGCGACAGCTACCGAAAGATTTTTTTCGAGATGCAATGATTGCACTGGCTTGAACGTACGGTGTTCAAGCGCATTTTGCCGCCATGAACAAAATCATCTCTTTGAGTTTGTTTGCTGTAGCGCTGCCGTTTGTGCCGTTGCCGGTTGCGGCGCAGGAAAAGATCGACTCGGGCAAAACAGCGACCGCTGACAGCGAGCACATTGTCGTAACGCCAACGGAATTGAAATGGGCCGCGGCGCCGCCGTCGGTTCCATCGGGGGCACAGGTGGCCGTACTTGAAGGCCATCCCGCGAAAAGCGGACCCTTTACAGTTCGTTTCCAGGCGCCTGACGGCTACAAAATTCCGCCGCACACGCATCCGACTGCGGAAAAGATTACGGTCCTTTCGGGCACGATGTTGCTCGGCACCGGCGCAAATCTTGATGAGAAAGTCATGCGCGAGATGCCGCCCGGGAGCTTCATGGTTATGCCCGCTGGAATGCAGCACTTCGTGAAGATGAGAGGGGACACGATTATCCAGATCAACGGCGACGGCCCGTTCGAGATCAAATACGTCAATCCTGCGGACGACCCACGGAACACGGCAAAGCAGTAGTTCTTTGCCGGTGAGGCAAGCGGCTCACTGCGGTTCGGAGCTCGCTCGTTGTTCGATCTGATCGAGAGTAGGATCGCTGCTGCTGATCCATTCGCGGGCTTGGCTGATTTGAGTCGGATTCACCGGAATGGCCCGCGGAATTTCTTCGCCTCTCGCAACCAAGGCGCCTTCATATTTCACCGGCTTCCCGCGTTTGATCGGGAATTTCCAGTGATGCCCGAATTTGAAGAGCGCGTAATACATCGTTTTAGCCTCAATACCGCCAACGCCGCTGCAACGCATCGCGTAGTAGAACATGCGGTCGCAGTCCGTCCATGGGCGCTTGTGCTCCCCGTATGCGACATCGTGCAATACGGAAGCGTTCCGATATTTTCCTTCGAATGGCCCGCCCATGACCGACCAGAGATAGCGCGGAATCGATGCACCATCGACGACCGAGCCCGGTGGCGCGACCCACACCTCGCCCTTTGGATCGGTGTACCGCAGCTCGCTTAAGAGCGTCATTGTGCGGCCGTCCGGGTTCCATTTAGTCACCGGCTCGCCGCTGAAATAACCCCACTTTGTCGCTCCGGCGATCGTTTGTTCAACACCAGCCGGGTTACCCGCTCTATCGCCTGACGCACAGCTAACGACTAGCAACGCCCACGCGAACATTTGAAATCCCCTTGCGCTTCCCATGTGAGAGGCAAACGTTCCACGCTCCAGGCTCAACATTCAACCCCCGGCCAATCGCTCGCACTTCTGCACACGAGCGGCTGCGTCCAGCGCCAAAGGCGCCATGTCAATTTTGAGTCCGCCACAGGACGGATTCGCCGTGGCGAACCTGGGGCATCGCCCCAGGGTTCGGCAAAACCCCAAACCGCCAGCGCTGAAAGCGCGATTCAGTTTCGAAGAAGGTTCGAGAGAGCCACTCGATTTGATTCGCGCTTTCAGCGCTGGCGGTTTACTCGACATCGGATTCCTGGGGCGTTGGCCCCAGGCTGATATGACGACGCGCCGTTGGCGCTAAGGCGGCCCGAAACTAGCGTGCTATTTCCGCGATTGCTTCGTCCTTTATGGCCTCGGATTTTTGATCGGCGGACGACGGCGTGATCGGCTGGCCTTCGGTTTGTTTCCGGTACGGTTGAAGATAGAACATCATGAATACGCCGATCACCACGAGCAGCGAACCGATCCATTTCAAAAACCAGCCGGGATCGCGCAAAATCTGCACAGTGCTTTGGTTGACATTTTCCGGGTTCCACGACGCTTGCGAAATTTTGTACGTCAACCCGGTCCAGGTCCGCCACCATAGGCCGGGAAAACTGAAGGGATGATTCATCCAGCACGCCCCAGTGGCGGTCTCGCCGTCGGCGGTCACGACACGGAGCGTGCTCTTGAATCCAGCCGGACTGTCGCTGCCTTCGTTGCGTTTCACTTCGAAATCGAGTAACTCCAAGCCAATCGGCAGTCCGACCATTTTCCAGCCGTAGACCATCATCGTTTGATTAGGCGGAGTGGGAACTGCGATTTGCCACCCGGCCGGAATCCATTGTTCAAAGGTTTCTCCTTTTTGCTGAACACGAACGCGAACGCCCTCCGGCAAATCGCCGTCGCCAGAGGATACAGGTCGTTCCCCGGCTGTAGAAAAATCCATGTGCGCCTGCGCATTCGGCATGGTGTTGTCGACGACCAATTGCCAGTCAGCCCAGCCGGTCGTGAGGGGTTTGTTCAGCTCGATATTGCCGGAAGATTTTCCATTCTTGCGTGAGACAAGCTCGTACGTGATGGCGCCATCGTCAGCGATGAACAACGTGAGGTGATTTGGTGCTCCCTCACCAGGTGACGGCATCGCCGGCGGACCGCCTGTTGCCGTGAGCTCTTTGCCGGTCCCGTGCGGATTTGTTTCCGGCGCACTGACGGGAACAGCCTTGCCACGGAGGGTGACGAGCACTGCGGGGTTGTTCGGCTCCTCGCTCAGCGAATCGGGCTTGCCGTTCTCAATCCGGAAATCGGGCCAGTAGTTCTCAATCGTCAGCGTGAATGGCGCTCCCGCAATTTCGACGTCGCGTCGGAGATTTTCCGCCACGTCAAAGCTGACTTCGCTAGCGCCCGCGGAAATTACCACTCGACCTTTGTTTCCGTTCTCCGGCGGGAGCAATCGCACTTTCGCGCCTGTGCTGCCGCCCTTGCGAACATGACCGATCTGTTCGTCCGGCGCTTTGCTAAACGCAAAGATTGATTCCTCGAGATCAACTTCTTCTTCTGCCCTACTCGTGCTCTTGCTCGTGCTCGTAATCGGCGACGAGGCGCCGTGTTTGAGTTCAATATTCGCCAGCCCCATCGAAAAATTTCCGTGCTGCGGATCATCCGCCAGCAGCCAGCCGTCGAGCCGCTGGTTCATCATCGCGGTCGCAATTGTGAAATGCAGCGCCGGGGCGCCGCCATCACTGACAGGCTGTGGATTCAGCTTGCCTTCGATCGCCGGCGCGTAATCGACAATTTGCAAATGCGCTCCGCTGACGAGCTGACCAAGGTCGCGTGGATGCTGCGGCGTTGGCGGATGATGCAGGAATTCTGCCGGATAACCTTTCACGATTCCATCAACATCGTGAACGCGCAGCTGGCGCTCGTTTACCAAGAGACGGTTCGTTGGCGGCTCGCCTTTGAAGAGGGTGATTGTCCCTTCGACTCCCCAAATCCTGCCGATCAGCGAGCCGATCAACAGCGTGATGATGCCGAGATGAGTAATGAGGAATGCAAGATGATGTTTGCGCCACGGCCAGCGAGAGAACGCGGAACAGGCAAGGTTCGCTCCCAGCAAAACCAGCCAGAGATTGAACCACGGCGCACCGTAAACGTAAGTGCGCGCAACTTTCGCGTCGAAACTCGATTCGTAGATCGTGCCGGCGATCGCCGCAACGATGAGCACCGCGAGCAAAACGACCGCTAGTTTAAGTGACGCAAAAAATTCGAAGATCGAATTGCGCTGCCACGCGGGCTGCTCAGCGGAATGGGAGTTTGCCATTTGTGGATTGACACTTTCAGCGAGGTGACGCAACGCTTCAACGACCGAGTTTGCCCAATGGGAGCCGAATCATTGCCGACTATCCAAGTCGATGGGGCAGAAATCGCTTATCGTCGAATTGGATATGGCCGACCGCTCCTGGTGCTGAATGGTTTCGCCGCGACAAGCGCGGACTGGGATCCTTCGTTTATCGACGGACTCGCGTCTTCCAACGAGCTTATCCTCCTCGACAATCGCGGAATCGGACGCTCCACAGACAACGGACGACCATTTGATATTGCCCAACTCGCCGATGATGCCACGCGAGTAATCGAGATGCTCGGTATCGAGCGCACGAGTTTGCTCGGATGGTCGATGGGTGGTTTTATTGCTCAGACGCTCGCGTTGCAACATCCGGGCCGTATTAACAAACTCGTCTTGTTATCGACCGATCCCGGAGGAGCCGACGCAGATCGAGCTTCACCCGCGGTATGGTCGCAACTCGTCGATATGTCCGGGTCGCCTCAAGAACAAGCGCGTCGATTGCTGTCGTTGGTTTTTTCGAGTGACATTGTGGAATCCATTTATTGTGAATTCGGCGATATCGTGGCAGCGGCGCGTGCGCAGTTATCTCCCGATCTCGTTAAACGTCAAACCGCGGCGATGGGCGCGTGGCACCGCACTGGCGTTGGGAACCGGCTGCGAGAAATGAATCTGCCCGTGCTAATTGCCACCGGTACGGCCGATATCGTGATCCCGCCGTCCAATGCGTTGAAGCTGGTTAACGCCATTCCTGGCGCCTGGCTTGCTCAATTCAATGGCGGCCACGCTTTCATGTACCAGTATGCGCGTCCGCTGGCCGATCTCGTCAATAGCTTTCTAGCAATTGACGCAGCAAAGCTTTAGTTCGGTCCCGCCGTGGGATCATTGATCCCGGCTACAGCTCAACGCGTCCAGGATTTCCAGTGTTTGCGGATCGGCTTTGCGTAACGGTCTACATCAATCTTCTTGAGCCGTTTGACGCCATCTTTCACCGCGTCGGCCGAGGTTTCATATCTTTCTCTCGCTGATTTAAACAACGGCCACAGAAACGGCAGTGAAAGAATGCTCCAGTTCAAGTCGCCCAGCGGCGACTTCACCTCGACTTCTGTTTTGTGTTCGGGCGCAGACGCGAGACGGATCGCAAACCCAATGGCGACTCCGATGCCAAGCGCGGTCAGGATGGCGGGCACGGGATTTTCGCGCACCAAATATTCGGTGCGCTCTCGCGCGCGGGTCGCCTTGTCCTTTGTCTCATCCCACGTCTGGCTCATCGCGGTGGAGATTTTGTCGGTTGCTCGACGAAACTGCTCACGCCCAGTTGACGCAATTTCTTCTGCGCGCGGTGGAACCTGCGTCGAAAGCGGTTCGTCCCTTATAAGATCGTTTTCGTTCGGATTCATCATACCAAAAGATAATCGAATTTGGCGGTGCGATTGCGTTTCTTTCGCTAATGAATGGAGGGCGGAGCTCTGCGACGCCTTATAAGACGTACTCCAATCTTCGCGTTGGCCCGAGGCTCGCGGGAGCTCGCCTCTCCATTTTCACTGCCACCGGCAAGCCGCTAGAGCAGTTGCCGATACGCCTCGTAAATATCGTCACCCCACAGAACAAACATCACCTCGTCGATCTTGTCGGTCCTCCCGAGGAATTCGCGAGTCGTGTTCAGCGCAATGTGCGCTGCTTCCTCAATCGGATAGCCGTATGCGCCGCAACTGATCGCCGGAAATGCAATGGTGCGGACTCCGGTTTCCGCTGCCACTTGCAACGAATTCCGGTAGCAATTTGCCAGCGTTTCGGCTTCGCCATGTTTCCCGCCGCGCCAGATTGGACCCACGGTGTGAATAACAAATCGAGCTGGCAAGCGATAGCCACGCGTCAGTTTCGCTTCGCCAGGTCGGCAGCCGCCAAGAGTGCCACATTCTACCAGCAGTTCAGGTCCTGCCGCGCGATGAATGGCGCCATCGACTCCGCCGCCTCCCAGAAGTGTTGTGTTCGCCGCGTTAACGATCGCATCAACTTGAAGTTTAGTGATGTCGCCGCGAACGATGTCGATTTTTGGGGAAGAGCTCACAAGGAATTTCCAGTCGTGGATGTGAAATGAGCAACACACAATTTGCTGTCAAGTTCTGGAGTTTGAGAGAGTGCCGCCACGGCGCGACCAATCATACGCCGTGACACGAATCTACTAATGACGGTTTGCTGATGAAAACCCGTCACAATATTTGGCGGAGATCAGCATGCCGAACACGCAGTCGAAGCCTCGTCTGCGTGGAAAGAGAAAGGGAAATCAGAAAATCTAGAAAGGGGATCATCTGATGAATACAATAAGCAAATCTAAGCGTCGCAGTTCAGCATTGCTGCTGTCCATTCTGGGCGCAGGTGTCGTTGCTTTTCTGAGCGGATGTGCAGAAGGGCCGTACGTGACGTCGTATGACACGGGTTACTATCCGGCCGCGTACTACACGCCGAATACGTACTACCGGACATATTCGTACTATGAACCGGCATATGACACGACCGTTGTACGCTCCGGCACCCGGTATTCTGATGCTTACGGCCCGCGCTACGGCGGCAGCATGTACGGCACTGACTGGTAGTGATTTGTAACGCGCGCTTAGGTCGAACGCATCGGTGCATCGTCCGACAGCTGGCGAATGCGCCGATGCGCTTAAGGCGTGCAAAAAACACTTTCCCCGCTGGCTCAGCAAATGGCAATGCGGCGGATTTTTTTATCTTGTCTATTGGAGCGGTTGTCGTTACACGGCTGGAGTATGCGTATTAAGCCGAGCATCCGCAGTATCGCTGCTGTGATCCTCGCATTGCTTTCCGTACTCGCGTTTTCGCTCGGTGGCTGCGCGGAATATTACGGCACTGCAACTCCGCCGCCGGAGTCGCGCTACGACACGTACTACGGGCCGTATTACTATCCGTACTATCCCTGGTACGGCTATTACGGCGGTGCGTACTATTCCGCCGATTAAACCGCCGATTGCTTCCTGGTAGCGGTGGCAGCGCGATGTCCCGCTAATCGGTTTTTGGCCAACGAAATCCGGCGGCGCGCGATTGTGTCTGACGACCCCTAAAGTGACGGGAGCGTTACTTTTGTAACGAAACGCGGGCGCGCGAATGGTTGTCTACGCTGACATGAACACGGACACTACTAACTCGACGCGCGTTCGTATCTTTCGTTTCTTCAGCGATCGATATGCTTACAGGACACAGCCTGGATACTTGTCCGAGCTGGCCGCATTCGGGATGATTGTATTCATAGCCGTCTGGCCAATTATTTTAGTCGCTCATGCGATGGCCGTGGCACCGAAATAACCAAACAAATCATTGGTCATGCTTCACCAACTCCATACGTACGCAGAATTGCGGAAACAGATTCACGACGACCTGCGGATCCAACACCCCGAATGGGTCCAGCCAAATGGCGAGTCTCCGAAGTGTGATTCTTACGAGGCGCGCCTGA
>DATBDI010000208.1:0-17079 GCA_036270025.1 Candidatus Udaeobacter sp.
GGCCACTCGGTGCTCGCGCCGAGGAACCAATTGCGCTGGCCGATCACGCGCGCAGTGTGAAATGTATTGCCAGGGATAAGAAGCTGGACACGTTGACCGGCGCGCAGGTCGGGTCCGACAATCGCGCGCTCGGTTGCGCCGCTTTCGTAAAGCATCAACAGTTCGGTCGGATCACCCAGGTAATAGTGATAAAGCTGGTCGTTGCGGATGCGGTGCAGGCGCACCGGGGCATCCGGCGTGACCATGAGATAGAGTGCGGAGCAGCCTGCCTGCCGGCCATCAACAAATGGTGCCGGAGCCCGCGGGGCGCGATTTGCTTGTTACTGATGAAACTGATGCGCACGAACCCGCACGTGGCGTGCCTCCAGCTTGAGCAGCTGGCGAACCTCATCTGCTGTTAATACATCGATCATTGTTTCTCTTGAACATCGAATGTCGAACATTCAACGTCCAACTCTCAATCATCTCAATGGACACGGAAGATCGAGCGGCAAAAGCGAGCGACCGAACAAGCGTGATCGATATGATCGCATCCGACCCGAAGACGGGCGAAATCGTTCTGGTGATGAATGAGCCTAACGAGTGGGACGGCTCCGACGAACAGTTGCTGGCGTTGCAGGAGCGGTTCAATGCCTACGTTTCATTTCTGCTCGACGGCGAAATGGCAGAGGCGCATCCCAAGCTCGCCGGCAAACCTGCGCGCATCGAATTGCGTTGCGCGCGAATGCCGGACACGGGCACGCTGGAGTTGCTCGGCCTAATTCATGACCAGCTGGCGTTTCAGGAAATTAAGTTGGAAGTCGTTGTCAGAAATGACGAATGACGAATGACGAATGCCGAAGGAATGACGAATGACAAATGCCGAAACGAATAGCACTCGAATTCATCATTCGGATTTCGTCATTGTTTCGTCATTCGTCATTCGTGCTTCGTCATTTCCCAAGTAGGCTGCGCCGCAGTGAACCTTTCCGAAGAACAGGTTCGCTCCCGTTCGACCGAGCGATCGGATATTTCTCGGGTGATAATGCGCAAGATCACGCTGCGTCTCATTCCGTTCCTCTTCGTTCTCTACATCGTGGCCTGGCTCGATCGGGTGAACGTCGGGTTTGCGGCGCTGCAGATGAATTCCGATCTCGGGTTAAGTTCGACTGCGTTCGGGTTGGGTTCGGGCATGTTCTTTCTCGGTTACTGCCTTTTCGAAGTGCCGAGCAATCTCGTTTTGCATCGGGTTGGCGCGCGTCGCTGGATCTCCCGGATCATGATTAGCTGGGGCGCGATCTCGGCGGCGATGATGTTTGTTCGGACGCCGCTGACTTTTTATCTCCTGCGATTTCTGCTTGGCACTGCGGAGGCGGGTTTCTTCCCTGGAGTGGTTTATTACTTGAGCCAGTGGTACCCGGAGGCGCAACGCGCGCGCGCGATCGCAGCTTTCATGACAGCAGTTCCCGTGAGTGGCGTCATCGGCGGCCCGCTATCTGGCATTCTGCTACAACTCAATGGAACTTTCGGCCTGGCGGGGTGGCAATGGCTGTTTTTGGTCGAGGGGCTGCCCGCGATTTTACTCGGCGTGATCGTGCTGGTGTATCTAGACGATCGGCCCGAGATAGCGCAGTGGCTGAGTCCGGCCGAGCGGGACTGGTTGATTCGCAAACTCGAGGACGAACAGAGTGCGCGCAGGGCAGCGCCTCCCCTTGGAATATTGGCGGCGCTGACGAATCCGACGATTTGGCAATTGGGCGTCATTTTTCTTTTGGCCGCAGTTGGTTTCTACGGGTACTCGTTTTGGGCGCCGCTCGTCATCAAAGCGCTTACAAGCAGCAGCGATCTTCGTGTTGGACTCATTCTGGGTGGGATAAGCGCGGCCACAATCATCTTCATGGTCCTGAATAGTGCGCACTCCGATCACACCGAGGAACGTCCTCTGCACGTTGCGATTCCATTGTTGGTCTCGGGTACGGGATTTTTTGGGTGCGCCGTTCTGGCGAATCCAATCCTGGCACTCCTGGCGCTCGCGCTTATCCCAATTGGACACTGTTCTGCGTACGGCCCGTTTTTTTCCATGCCGGTGCGGTTCCTCACCGGAGCCCCCGCCGCTGCGGGAATTGCGCTGGTGGTAACGATCGCGAACGTGGGCGGCTTTTTCGGTCCCACGTTGATGGGCGCACTCAAGGATCGCTTTGGCACGCATGGCCCCGCGTTCGTGCTGCTCGGAATATGTGCCGTCGTGGCGGCGATTCTTGCGCTACGGCTCCGGCGATTGAGTTTCCTTCAGCATTGAAGCGGTGAAGCGGTAACACGGAACGATCGCTGGGGCAGCCATCTCAACCTGACGGCTGGGAAGCCGTCACTCCTTGAGTCGCGAAAAGAAATCCTCGAAGAGCGAGTCGTAAATTTCGCCTCGTTCGGGATGGTATTGCACGGCAAGGCCGAATGGATATTTGCGCAGGCGCACCTGTTCAATGATGCCGTCGGGCTCGGCCCAGGCTTCTACTTCCAAATCATCGCCGAGTTGCTCGATAGCCTGGTGATGCGCGCTGTTCACCTTGGAAAAACGGTGCGCCGCAACTGTGTCATGACGCAACGGCTGAACGTCGCTCTGTTTTTGGTGCGGAAGATTGTGACCCGGGATGTCGAGCTTCAGTGTGCCGCCAAGCGCGACGTTAAATACCTGAAGACCCTTGCAGATTGCCAGAATCGGCACTCCGCGCGACAGCGCTTCCTGCACCGCCTGAAATTCCCAACGGTCGCGCTCCGGATCGACGTCTTTGTTGATCACATTTCGATCCGGAATTTCCTGACGCAAGAACTCCGGGGAAATATCGGAACCGCCTGTGAGCAGAAGCCCATCCATCTGGTCGAGAGGAACAGTTCGGGTTCGTGCATTGAAGACTTTGATTTCAGGGTGCCTGGCGACCAGCGGGCGAAAGTACTTGCTGTCCGTCGGCCGGATCCAGGTAGCCAGATTGGGCATCACCAAATTTGCGACTTGCGTGTCGGCATGTAAAGAGCAGCTCCATGTCACAGCCAGACGTGTCCAGCACGTTGAATGAGCAACTCGAAAAATTGGCTGCCCAGAGAAGGGCGCGCGCGATCGCGGTGGCTATTCACGATCTGGAAACGGGCTTTCGATTTTCGCTGAATGGCGATCGCTGGTTTCATGCGGCGAGCACCATCAAAGTGGCCGTGCTCCTTGCTGTTTTTCGCGCGGCAGACGAAGGCCGGCTCCGCCTCGATGACTCGCTGCATGTGCGAAATCGTTTTTTCAGCGCCGCAGGCGGCTCAGTCTTTCACGTCACTCCCGATCGGGACGCGACGCCGGAATTATATCAGTCCATCGGCCGGACCACTAAGATCTCCGCTCTTGCGCACGCAATGATTTCCGGGAGCAGCAATCTGGCGACGAACTTGCTGCTCGACTTTATAAGCGTGGACTATGCGCGAAAGGTCTTGCGCGATGCGCAGGTTCACAGCGTTGAGCTGCGCCGAGGCGTGGAGGACCACGCGGCGCACGAGCAAGGAATCAACAACGAAGCCACCGCAAACGGCTTGCTGACATTGCTGGCCGCGATCCGCGGCGATTTTCTCAGCAACGAAAGCAAACAGGGAGTCATCCGGATCCTGCTGGAACAACGATTCAACTCGATGATTCCTGCCCGTCTTCCTCCGCATGCGGCGGTGGCGCACAAAACAGGTGAGATTTCGACCGCCTGCCACGACGTCGGAATTGTGTATTTGCCTGAACGCGAACCGTACATCGCTGTCATTTTGACTGAATTTGATCCGGAAAGAGACGGCCGGCGTGAGACAGTCGCAGCTATTTCCGAGCTGATTTATCGCTGCCTGATCGGAGAAGGATCGAAAGCCAATGAGAACTGAAAAATTGCGGGCGATTGACGGCTTGCAGCTCTCGCAAGAATACCGCTCACTACTGCGGCCGGCTGAAACGCAAACAGATGGTCCCGGCAACGTTCATCGTCTGCCGCGTTTCTTTTACGAAATCGGCAGCTGGCAGCAAGCGCATGAGACACGGCTGGCGCCGCATTTTACGCTCGCCGAATTGATGCTGGTGGATTGTCGTGAGGCGACGCTGCTGTTGAGCCAGTTTCCTCATTACGTGCCGTGTGCAATCGTCGTGCTTGCGAGATTTCTGGAGGATTTTCGCCGTGAAGTAGACGCTCCGGTATTCATCAGCGCAAATGGCGGCTATCGCTCGCCGGCCCATCAGATTGGCGGCGCAAATAGCATTCACGCCTGGGGCACAGCAGCGAACATATACCGTGTCGGAGATACGTTTCTCACCGATGGAAGGTCTATCGGGAGACACCGCGCAATCGCCGCGTCTCTCGGTCCCACTGTGTTTGTTCGGCCATTTGGACATGAACCCGGACAAACCAATGACCACCTCCATATCGATTTAGGTTTTGTGAGCTTAACTCCGCGCGAGTGCAGCGAAGTCAGTTGATCTCGCGTTGATCAATGAAGGACATCGGAACAGTACGCAACGCCTACTTTGTTCGCCACCGCGCGCCCGGTGCAGCGCCGGCGCGCGCCGTGATTGGTTTGGAAGCGGAATTCAACCTTATCATTGACGGACGCAGGCGGCGTCCAGAAAAGGTGTTTGGCGATCCGAGCCGTCTGGTGCGACGCCGAATGATTCCGCGGACAGGCAAATCCTTTCAACTCCCGGCCGGGGGCGCGATTTACTTCGACACTGGCGTCATCGAAGTCGCCACACCCATAGTCGAACTCGAGCGTGGCTGTTGTTATCGAGCCACGCGTTTGCTGTGGGAGCAGATCCGCTATTTGCGACGCGAGCTGGATCACTGGGAGAAGCGACACGGGTGTCACTGCCGGTTGCAAGGTTTCAGCGCGCATTACAATTTGTCTTTTCCCAGCACCCGGAAATCAAAGCTTCGGAATGCGACAAAGCTTGCGTATCTGCTCGCGCACATTCTGCCGGTGCCGGTAATTCTACTCGCTACCAACCGGCAGAGTAGCGCCGTCGGTGTTCGTCCCCGCGGGACCAGGATCGAAGTCACAGCTGACTTTACGCCGGATCCCGCGTTGATGCTGGCGACGTGCGAGTTCATCGCAGGCGCTGTCGAAAGGGTGCTCCGCTGGGAAAATTATGGCCTGCGACAAGTAGAGCGGCACGGAATTCCTCGGATCGCGCCGTTTCGACTGCGAAAACATTCTTCCCGCCGCGGTTGGCGTGTCACGGCCGGTTCGTTGCGCCCGAATCCATTCGCGTCGGACATCAATGCGCCACTTTGGAAATTACGTGACGGTCGAACCCTGAGCCTGCGCAAGATTGCGGCAGACGTTCTGAGAATATTTGGTCGATCAATTCGACGGATCGGCGACGCCAGCACGCTTGAGCACATCACTGCGGTTTTCGAAGGAAACGCGCGCTCACTTCTCGATTTCGAGACGCGTCCCGAAACCTATGACGATGTCGGGCGGACGATCGACTGGGGCCGCCGCACGATGCGGCGGTGGTCACGCTCAAAGTACGAAAAAATCATCCATCGCGTCATCGCGCGCGAACCGATGCGCATTGGTCAGAACCGTTATCGAGTGGATCGGATGAACGGCTGGTATCAGGTGGACTTTAGAGAAGTGGGAGCGAAACGGCGCCGTACGTTTAATCTGGATGAACTAGTAAGATTGTCGGATGGGAAAAAGATCAGTTCGGGTGCGCCACGCAAACGTAAGCCGACCAAAAAACGCCGCGCGTAAGCTCAAGGAATGACCCCGAAAGCTTTCGGGGTCACGTCTAACCCGACGGCTGGGAAGCCGTCGTTCCTTGAAGCATCAGCTCCCGCACGTATTTCACAGGCGGGCTCCCGTACGAGATGACCTGATCGTTGTATTTCTTGAGATTGAAATCGCTGCCTAGTTTCTTCTGCTCGGCAGCGCGTAAATCGAGGTGTTCAGTCGCACCGACAAAATAAGTGGAGAGCTGCGCCGAAGTCAGTCGCGCGCGCTTCCATTTGGCCACTGCTTCGCCTTCCTGCTGATAACCTTCTTTCGTCATCAAATCCATCGCCTGCTTTTCGGTCATGTTTCCGGCGTGAATGCTTTGGTCGAGAATGGCGTTGCAGATGGCGCGGAGTCGCATCTTTAACTGCTGCATCTTTACCTCCGGTCCGCCGTATGTCTGTTCTGCCATCATCTGTTCGCAATACACCGCCCAACCTTCTATGAACGTGCCGCTCTGGAAAATGGCGCGGACCAGCGTGGGCGCGCGGAATTCATTCGCGCGAGCGAGTTGCAGAAAATGTCCCGGCATCGCTTCGTGCACAGTTAGATCGCGAATCATGTAGTTATTGTATTCGCGAAAGAAGGATTCCTTTCGCTCCTTCGACCAGTCCTTCGGTGTCGGCGCGACGGCGAAAAATGTTTTGCCACTTTTCTCGAGTGGCCCCGGCGCATCGCAGTACGCAATGGCGACGCCACGCTTGAATTCCGGCATGGCAATCACATCCAGCGGGACATCCGGGACGGCGACGACATCGTGCTGCTTCACGAAATCGGTCGCTTCGGTGACAACTTTCTTCGCGTAATCGACCACAGTGGCGTCATTGGGATGTTGCTCCGCAAGTTTATCCAACACCGCGGCCGTTACCTTGTGTTTGTCTGCGAGACTTTGTTGGTCGGCGTCCGGAAAATATTTTTTATAAAGCGGGAGCGCAGTTTCGTAAATGGCGGTTTGCGTCTGCTCCAAGTCAGCCTTTGCGCGTTTCAGGATTTCTTCCATCGGCAAGTCCGACGCGAGCGCGAAGCGCAGTTTCTTTCGATATTTCTCCGCGCCGAGGCGAAAGTTGCCGTCCGATCGCAGCAATAAATCGGTCTGAAGCCATTTTTTGTACTCCTCAAGCGCGGCTGCGGTTTTCTTTTGCAAAGGCGCAAGCTCATTCTTCATTTGCGGCGCCTGATCCAGCAAAGGCGCGAGTTCTGCGCCTACGAGATTGATTGCACCTTGCGTTTGTTCAATCGCTGTCTCGGTATGAACGCGCGGTGGGTGTTCCAGGTTCGATTTCGCCTGCGTAATTACGCCCGGAATCTTTTGCATGCGCAGGCGCAAATTCGCGATCCGCTTATCGGCAGGCGCGAAATCGCGCGCGACCAATAGATACAAGCTGTTGGCCAGACTCTGCATGTAAACGAGCGGATTCCACTCCGGCTCCTTCAGCTCTTCGGCCCGGAAGATTTCGTAATCGATGTTCTCCTTGAGAATGCGAAAATCGATCGCGTTCACGCTGCTCAGCTGCGATCCATCGACAGCGTTCAGCTTGTCGCGAAATTCCTTTTGCGATGCGAGATCTTTCGCTTGCGCTTCGGCCGAGTAGTCGGTCAGCTCGCCGTCGAAACGATGGTCACCGAGCTCGGTCGCCTGCTCGGGATTCGATCGCAGGTATTGCTCGACGTAGTCATGCGCAATTTTTTGGAACGCGTCGTCTTGCGAAGTCGCGAATATGTTTGAAATCGATAACGATAATGCGGCCACGGCCGCGATGATGGTTTTCATTCGACGTCAGCTCGGCGTGCCGCCGTGAAGAATTGGCTCGGTGGCAATTTCATCGGGCGTGAGCTGCGATTGCAGGTAAGTACGCCCCTTGTAAAAGCAAGCCACGATTGTGAAAACGACAGCGGCTCCAAACATCAACCAGGTGAAAAAGGTAAAGTACTGATAAGCACTGACCTTTTGAGCGCCACCTGCGTGCAAGATCCATTTATTGACGAGGCCGACGAAAAGTTCGCCTGAAGCGACAGTTAAAAGCCACAATGCCATCACCGAGCTCTTCATCGAATTCGGCGCTTGGGTGTAGGAAAATTCCAGTCCGGTGATCGAAACCATCGCTTCACCAAGCGTGAGGATGACGTAGGCGAGCAATTGCCAATTAATACTTGGCTTAAGTCCCGCGTCGATCTGTCCCTGGATCCAAATAATCACGACGAACGACAACGCCGTGATATAAAGGCCGATCCCAATTTTGCGGAGCGGCGTGAGTCGGAAAACCTTGTCGATCGCTGGATAGATCACGTAGTTCACGAGCGGAATGAAAATCAAAATGAGAATTGGGTTTGCGGTTTGCACCTGGGCAGCGATCAAGTTCATGCCCATCCAATGCAGGTCCATTTTCTCGGCCTGCAACGTCCATTCAGCGCCGTTGCTCATTCCCCAAAGCGCCCAGAAAACCAAAATGAAAACGTAAACCATCGCGATCCGGCCAAGCGTAAGGAGACCTTCCTTGCTGAATGTTTCTTTCAAATAACTGAGGCCGGCAGGCGGCACGTGCACCATTTTCTTGCGACCGCCCCAGAAGAACAAAGTAGCGATAACCATCGCTACCCCGGGAATTCCAAACGCCCAACCTGGCCCCCACTTCGGATTCGCAAGGAGCCATGGACAAAGAATCGAAGAGATGAAGGAGCCGGCGTTGATGGAGAAGTAAAACCAGCCAAACATTTTGGAGAGCAAATGTTTGTTCGAATCGCCAAATTGATCGCCGACATTCGCCGACACGCATGGTTTGATGCCGCCGGCGCCCAAACAAATCAGGAACAATCCGATTGCTAGCATTGTGCGTTGACCAATCGCGATTCCCCACGACGTGGCCATGCAGGCGAGCGTGAGGTTGCCCATGCAGTAAACGATTGAAAGCGACAGAATCGTCCAGTATTTGCCGAGCCAACCGTCGGCCAAAATCGCGCCGAGAATTGGAAGGAAATAGACGCCGAACACAAAATAATGCGTGTACATGTACGCTTCGTTCTCCTGCATCGGCGCCAGCAGACCGGACTGGTTCAGGATGTAATGCGCCATGAAAACGGTCAGGACCGATTTCATGCCGTAGTAGGAGAATCGCTCAGCCGCTTCGTTCCCGATGATGTAGGGAACCCCCGGCGGCATTCCGGCCAGGTTCGGTGGTGACCTCATGTATTTGTGACTAGCCATGTGATCTCCTTTGCCTAACGAGCTTCGTGTGGAACTTCGGCCGGTGTTCCTGAAGTCGAATGTCCTTTAGGATGTTGTTGTGCCCCATTCGACCAAACCTTTGCTGGATCGGGCTGTTCTCGCTGGACTTCCGGCATCTGGCCGACTGGATGCTTTTCGCAGGATATGCAGAACAGCAGCATGCCGAGCAAAATAGCAATGACGCCGTGGCGGAAGAGAAAACCCATACTGCGCTCGCACCCTTATCAGTCTCTCGCGCCACGTGCAAGAATGAAAGCGCAGTGGTAGGGCGCGACCATGGCTCGCTCGCCGTGGCGAGGGCATTTCGCTCGTGGTGGGTCGATCACGATCACGATCATGATCACGATTACGAGCATGAGCATGAGCGTCGGTAAAAGCGACGGGGTGTCGGGGCTCCACAACAGCATTGAAAGAAGCGGCTCCGGAGTTACTATCCAACGCGGTGGGCCGCACGGATAGACACAGCGCTTGGAACGAAGTCTTCGCTCTCGTTCTGCTTTTTGTCGGCACATTGCTCTTCTTTGCGCTGATTTCCTACACGCCAAAAGATGTGCCGTCGTGGGTGTGGTTTAGCCACATTTCGCCGGCCAATCATCCTGCCCAAAATTTCATTGGGCCCGTGGGCGCGATCGTAGCCGGAATCTGCTATCAGCTGATTGGAGTTTTCGCATCGCTGTTACTGGCGGCAGTCCTACTCGGGTTTGGTGCGGCGAAATTATTTTATCCTCGGTTGCAGGTGACGCGCCGAATCCATTGGATTGTCTTGTTCATCATCTCCGGCGCTTGTCTCGATCAATTGTGGGACATCACCCATTTGATCGGCTTGAAAGTGCCTGTCGACATTCAAGGTCCTGGCGGCCTGATCGGGTATCGGTTGTCGGATGAACATCGCGGCCTGCTGCGCGCTGCGGTCGGCCCGGTTGGCTCCATGATTCTTCTCCTTGGGATTTATGCCACGACCCTCATTTTGGTCACGGGACTGCGCCCCATTCATATTATTCGCGAGGCGGTCAACGCCGGGCGACGGCTGGCGGTCGCAATCGGCGAATGGCGACTGCGTCGCAAGCTGCGAAACGCCGATCTGAAAGAGCAGTTGGCGATCAGGGAAAAGCAACTGGCCAAGGAGCGCCGGATGTATGAAAAGGCACTGAGAAAAAAAGGCATGCCTTTGCCTGAACCGGTCGGCGCCGCGATTTTGCCGGAGGAACTGGCGAACCGTCCGACGCCAAAGGTTGTCGATACCACCGCGTTACCCGTTGATCAGGTTCGAGCGGGTGCGAGAAAACCGTCTCTTGCTGAACTGCGCGCGGGCGCCGAAAAGCCGAAACTGGATTCGAGAGAAACCGCTGTTCCAAGCTGGGGAGATTATGTGTTGCCAGGCTTCGATCTGCTCGACGAGCATAGCTTCGAAGGCCGCGCGGCCGCTGATCCCTCTGAGTTGCAAGAGGTGCAACGGGTCCTGATCGATACTCTCGCGCAGTTTGGCATTGCCGTAGCGCCGGGTGACATCACGAAAGGGCCGACGATTACGCGCTACGAAGTGTACCCAGCGAAAGGAGTGCGCGTGGACAAAATTGTAAGCTTGGAACGCGACCTGGCGCGTGCCACCCGCGCGGAGCGGATCAACATTTTAGCGCCGATTCCCGGAAAAGACACTGTCGGCATCGAACTGGCGAACACGCGAAAGGTGACAGTGACGCTGCGCGAAATGTTGCACTCGGCTGATTGGGAAGAAGCGAAAGCACGGGCGAAAATTCCGCTCGCGCTAGGCAAAGACGTTTACGGCAAAGCGATCATTACAGATTTGGCGCAGATGCCGCATTTACTGGTGGCCGGCACAACTGGCAGCGGGAAGAGCGTCTGTATCAATGCCCTGATTGCCAGCATGCTCTTTCGTTTCACGCCGGATGAACTGAGTTTTGTAATCATTGATCCCAAGGTGGTCGAGTTGCAGGGGTACCAATCGCTGCCGCATCTTGCCTTTCCCATCGTGACCGATCCGAAAAAAGTGCTGCTCGCCTTGCGGTGGTTGATCGACAAGATGGAAGGCCGCTACAAAATGTTTGCCCGCGTAGGCGCGCGGAACATCGTCGGTTTTAATACGCGGCCGAAGAAAAAAGCTGTAGCCGGGATCGATGATCCCGGCCGCGAGGAGGACACTGCCGCAGTCGGGCCGGCGTCACCGACGCCGGCTACAGAGGACGAAATCCCAGATAAAATCCCTTACATCGTCGTGATCATCGACGAGCTTGCCGATCTGATGCAAACCGCGCCGGCAGATGTCGAGATGGCGATTGCACGCATCACGCAAATGGCGCGCGCCGCCGGAATTCATTTGATCGTGGCTACGCAAACGCCGCGCGCAGACGTGATCACTGGAGTGATCAAAGCCAACATTCCCTCCCGCATTGCGTTCCAGGTCGCCTCGAAGATCGATAGCCGCGTCATTCTGGATGAAAACGGAGCTGATCGTTTGCTCGGGCAAGGCGATATGCTCTACCTGCCGCCGAGCGCTTCGCGCTTAATTCGTGCGCAAGGCGTGCTGGTGACCGACGATGAAATTCACCGCGTGGTAGAGTTCGTTTCAAAGCAAAGCCCGCCTGTCTTTGACACCGCGATGCACGAGAAGCTTCAATCCACTGCCGCGCCGGAAGAAGAGGTGACGGATGAAGACGAAGAACTAGTGGAAAAATGTCTGGAGATTATTCGCCAGGAAAAACGGGCCTCCACTTCTCTGCTTCAGCGACGATTGCGACTCGGCTACACCCGCGCCGCGCGTATCGTTGATATTCTTGAGCAGCGCGGTATTTTGGGGCCCGGCGAGGGCGCCAAACCACGCGAGATTCTGGTCGATCTCGATGCTGCCGTTTAGCCGGCATTTCCTCGTTCATGACGATAGAAGGTCTCGGAAAAAAATTTCAGGAAGCGCGACGTGCTAGAAATCTCACGCTCGATGAAGCAGCGCGCATGACGAAGATCCGTCCAGCCCGCCTCGCGGAGATTGAAGCCGACGATTTTTCGCAGTTTCCAAGCCTGGCGTACGCGAAAGGTTTCCTGCTCATCTACGGAAAATTTTTGGACGTTGATGTCACGCCGTACCTCGATGCGTTTGAAGATTCGGAGCGCGTCACGGTCGATGGGTATTCATATCTCCAGGAAAATCGGCCTGAGAAGCCAGTTAGCGCGCCGGTCGTTCCTCGCCGTCCCGTTCGGAGCCGCGGAGGGGGCCATAGCAACCGCGTCTCACCGATGCCGCTTATTGTCGGAATCGTCGTGCTGGTGATCGGTTTTACCGTCATGAAATTAATTCTCAATGTGCGGCGGCTCGCGCCTGCGCAAGGGGAGCAACCGGCGGCGCAGGTATCGCCAAGCCCGTCGCCTGCCTCAGCTCGCAACGTTCCTCAGGCGTCACCGACGCCTGCCACGGTTGCGGCCGCTTCACCGGCCGCGCCCACCGTCTCGCCTGCACCGACTGCCGCGTCGGCCGCGTTTGCGCCGGCGTCGACGATGCCGAGTGAGCCGGAAGTGCGTCGTGCCAAGCCTGTGACTCGTGAAGAGCTTGCGAAGACACAAGAGCCGGCGAATTCGCCTCCGGCAGAATCAGGAGAACAGAATCGCGTTGCTATTCGGCCCATCAAACGGACTTACGTCAGAGTGACTGTGGGCGAGCAGACCGGTAACCCTGCGTTTGAGCGTTGGGTTTCGCCTACCGACCCCCCAGTTGAATTTCGCGGCAAACATATCTCAATTCGCGTGCTCGATCCTGAGGCCGTCAAAATCACGAAAAACGGCGAGGCCCTTGAAGAAGGCGACCAGGACGTAACCGTTAACTGAGCAAGCGGAAGGAAAACGCCCAACGCTCAACGCCCAATATCCAACGCTCAAGGCAGACAGGTGGACGTTGGCCGTTCTGTGTTAAACCAATGAAAGTCAGTAGCACCGTTCCGAGTAAGCCGAAGATCGGCATGATCAGCCTCGGTTGCGCCAAAAATCTCGTGGATGCCGAGATCATGCTAGGAAGCGTTTTACAACGCGGGATGGAAATCACATCCCGGCCGGAGGACGCTGACGTCCTGGTGGTCAACACGTGCGCATTCATTGATTCCGCCAAGGAGGAGTCAATCGAAACTATTCTGGAAGCGCATCAACAACGTGGCTTGAACAAACGACCGGACCAAAAGCTCATCGTGAGCGGGTGCATGTCGCAACGATTCGCGCGCGAGCTGCGCCATGAGATGCCGGAGGTCGATGCGTTTATTGGGCTGGATCAGGTGAGTCAGCTTGGGGCAATCGTGGAAAGCATTGTAGCGCGACCGTCTCGGTTGCGAGAGCCAAGCGACGCAAGCGAGACGCATGCGCTACTTTTCGCGAACACGCGCCCGACGTACATTCCCGATTACGACACTCCACGGTTCAGGCTGACGCCGGCGCATTTTGCCTACGTAAAAATCGCAGAGGGCTGCAATCACCCGTGCAGTTTTTGCGTGATCCCGCAAATGCGCGGCAAACATCGGAGCCGCGCTCCGGAATCCGTCGTCGCGGAAATTCGCGCGCTCGTTCGTGAAGGCGTTCGCGAGATCAATTTGATCAGTCAGGACACAACCTATTACGGCATGGATTTGTGGGACGAAAAAGCTGGGCCGCGTCAGCCGGTTGATTCCAGCCGTGGACCCACGCTTGGAGGGCTGCTTCGCAGCATCCAG
Organism: Candidatus Udaeobacter sp.; assembly: GCA_036270025.1. Lineage (GTDB taxonomy): Bacteria > Verrucomicrobiota > Verrucomicrobiia > Chthoniobacterales > UBA10450 > Udaeobacter. The sequence goes on from DATBDI010000208.1 coordinate 13,687, forward strand.
AATATCGAAGGCGACTTCTGGGTGCGCCTGCTTTACACGCACCCGGCGCATTGGAGCGACGAACTGATTGAGACGATCCGGCAGCTGCCGGACAAGGTCGCGCGCTACGTCGACATTCCTCTGCAGCATATCGAGGACTCAATGTTGAACCGGATGCGACGGGAAACATCGCGGGCGCACATCGAGAGTTTGATCGACAGGCTGCGGACTGGAATACCGGGTGTCACGTTGCGGACGACTTTCATCGTGGGATTTCCCGGCGAAACAGAAGAAGAATTTGAGAGCCTTCTGGATTTTATTCGCCGCGCTCGTTTTGACCGACTTGGGATCTTCAAATACTCGCAGGAAGAAGGCTCGCGCGCGGCAAAACTGCCGGGGCAAATTCCTGCGAAAATTAAAAACGCGCGTTACCGGGCGGCCATGTCCGTTCAGCAACAAATCGCGCACGAACTTGCTCGCGCGAAAGTTGGAAGCGACCTCAAGTTACTGGTCGATCAACCGCATATCGCCCGAACCGAAGGCGACGCTCCGGACGTCGATGGTCGCGTCGTTTTGTCGAAAGCCGCGCGGGTCGGCGATTTCATCTGGCGGAGAATTACTGGAAGCCGCGGATACGATCTGCTCGCGTAGCCGTGTATTAACGACGAATGGCGAATTGCAGGCGTTTGATTCGCTCGCGCCAGCGCGCTCACCCTCTCGGGCTGCCCGTCCATGTCGCTCGGCACCCGCCGACTCCATTCTGTGAACTCCGAAAGCATTCGGAGCTGACACAGACGCCCTACAATTGGCGCTGACATGCTGCGAGGGCTCCAAGTTAATCGTGACAATCGCCCGGTTTTCGAGCATGTTGCGTTGACATTCATTTTGTTCCCTTCATGGCGGATCCCAATCAGCGACAGGACGACATTGTTCACTTTCACCCGCCGCTTCTGACTGAAGACAAATCGGCGGGTGTAAAGACACGCGAAACGGTGCGCATTCAGTTGCCCGTTCGCGATGCCGCGGAAGTGGCGTCGACCCAATTCTTTCGGCCAACCAATCCGCCGTCTGTGGCTTCGGTCACGCCGGAGGTTGCGCCGCTCGAACCGAAAAAGGAAACGGCGCGTGTTTCATCGCTAACCGCAGCGTCTAGAACTCCGGCTCAAGAGAAGAACGCGTTTCTGCCCACGCCGGCTATCATTCCACACCACGAGTTTGCTCCGCTTACACCTACCGAAAAACATCCAAAGCTGTTGTGGTGGTGGATAGTGCTCGGTCTTTCTGCTCTGATTTTGATTATCCAGATTTGGACTTATCTTTCTTGAGCTATGGAAAACTCTACTGTTATCAAGCTGGACGAGTCGAATTTTGACCGCGAACTGACGCAAGACGAAAAGCCTATGATTGTCGATTTTTGGGCGGAATGGTGCGGGCCGTGCAAAATGATAGCGCCGGTGCTGGACGAGATTGCGCGCGAGAAAGCCGGCGCTGTCAAAGTGGCGAAGGTGAACGTGGACGAAAATCAGAGTCTGTCGCTCAAGTACAACATTCGCGCTATCCCCGCGCTGCTGTTTTTCAAAGCCGGCCAACTGCGCGACCAGGTCACCGGCGTCACAAGCAAGAAAGATCTGCTTAATCGAATCGCAGCGCTGAGCTAAACGGAAATTCTCGGCGCATAGGTAGCACCGCGGCCTGCGGTCGCGCCCTATGAAAACCTGCGTCCGACGGGGTCAAACCCGCAACCTTTGGCTCCGGAGACCAACGCTATGCTAGGGAGAGTGATCGCCGTTGCCGTTTTGTTGCCAAAAACAATCACCGTTTTTGGACAGATAACATCGGCTTGAGCGATCAATGGGCGGCCGCGGGCGCTGTAGATGGCCGCAAAATGCGCCGGGATCGCGCTGGCTGGGGGTTTAGCGATTTTTCTGTCGGCTGGCATCGGCGCAGGTTTCGTGTCTTGCCATCGCCAAGATCATTCGTTGCCTTTTTGGCGTTGCGAGTCGATGTCGGTCTTGATTACTGTATCTTCAGGTGTTGTGTAGCCTCGTTTCCAGAGCGGTGGCTAAGCTCCGTCTCGTTATTCGGCGAAGAATTCCCTTGGACTCGTTTCGAAACCGTAAACGCCGCAGTCGCTGGGACGTCTACGTATTCCTCAGCTACACATCTCGTGAGTCTGAAGTCCAATTGGTTCAGCCGCTGATTGACCAATACTGCCGCGGATTATGGGAATGGGCCGACCGCAACGGCATTCACGTATTTTATGATCATTTTTCGCTCCCTCGTAGACAGTTTCATGATCACGAACTGACCGCGAAATTGGCCGACGCAATCGACAAGTCTGATCTCATGACGGCATTTCTCTCACCTGAATACATCAGCTCGAAATGGTGCCAGTTCGAGTGGAATACACAATATTCCAGAGTGCGTGCCGCCCGAATGTTGCACGACGAAGACCGAGCACCGCAAACCCATGCAATCTATTGGAAGCCGGACATTTGGTCTGAGCTTCAGAACGGAGTTACTTCGCCGTGGGGACCAGTTGTAGAAGCGACCTTCCGTGAAACACCAATGACGGACGTGACATACGTATATCACGTTCGTTCGAACATTCCTCGAGCGGCCGAACAGTGCATCCATGAGTCCGCAAACATGATTCGCCAAATGTTCCCAGACAAAGTTTTCCGCTATGAGCCTGGTCGGTTTGGTTGAGCGTTTTTTCCCTGTTTGGCTCGGCATATCTTTCCGGCGTTTATTATGGCATTCGTAGCGGTGACGGAGAGACGTAAGATTTTGAGCGACCAAACTATGGAAACTCGTTCGACGTCCTGATTCTCCTCCATCACGCCAAAAAAATGCATGCTTACCAAGTCAGACCGCGAAAAGATCATTGCGGCGTCGATCTGATTTCCGATGCGCTGCCATTCGGTCGGCTGTGGTATGGCGAGCCATGACACGATTGGGAATAGCAGCGATGGTGTTGCTTGCGCTTGGGTTGGGGCTGTGGACGGGGTGGCACAAGGATGCAATATCCGCTCGAATGTCGCGCTGGCATGGCGAGTTGACGCGGACTATCCCCTCTCCGTCACCATCACCTAGTCCTTTAACGCTAACGGAGTCCCCGGTGGACGCAATGGCCCAGACTCCTGCATCCTGGCCGTCGCTGGTAGATCAGTTGGTGCGAGAAAGCGTCGAGCTGCGCGATCAGGGTGACACGACAAATGCGATCGAGCGCTTGCAGGAAGCGTTGGACAGCGAACCGAATAACGCCGCCGTACTCGCCGAACTAGCGAAGACTTACGATCTCACGCAGCTTTACGATCGCGCGAATGAAATGTGGCGGAAACTTCAGGAAATGGGCCCCTCGGCTGGTGCGGCATATGAGCTAGCCGATCGACGGCTGAAGCTCGGGGTGCC
>DATBDI010000209.1:0-4053 GCA_036270025.1 Candidatus Udaeobacter sp.
ACCAGGGCATCCACGAAATCCAAATTGTCCTGTGTATTGCGACAAATCAGCGTTCCGCTGTGGGGCCAGAATGTTGCGCTTGCGCCGGCGGGAAACGGAACCCCCATGCTCTCCAACATTGTTTTGGCGTCAGCCCTTCCGACGAGTTGACGGTCGTTTACGATACTCTGGCGAGTAGTCGCGGTCGCTTGCGTCGCATTCGATTGGCCGGTTCCGGAAGTGGTCTGATAACTCACCGCTTCCTTTTCAAGGACGCCGGTCGCGACAGGCACCGGTTGCACGTTACTTTGAGTCCCGCCACTGGACGAGGTGACTCCAACAATGTAACCCACGTCCAGCGGCCCTCCGAAGAATTCCGGCGGGACGTGATATCGTTTCGTGATCAGGTCGTTGCTTTGCTCCGTGAGAGGGATCACAGAGATAGCGTACGGTTCGGCTTTGACCTTCAATCCCGCTTGAGCGGCAATGTAACGAAGCGCTTCACCGAGCGGGATGTTGTCCAGATTCACAGTGATCCGCGCGTTCAATGGCGGTATGGCGGATGTTGGAACAAGCGCCGGCGCTGCGATAGGACCAGCCTGAACCGGGGCACCCGGAGCCGCAGCCCCCGCCGGAGCGCCAGCACCAGCAGGAGCACTGCCTGATAGTAGGCCGCCGGTTGCTGGAGTACCGGCACCTGGTGGCAGTCCGATAGGCTGCACCGGCATTGATGGCGGGGCGACTTGCCCAATCGGCACGAGCCGCAGCACTATGTTCGCGCCTTTGGGTTCAGGGCCGGTATCATTCTCGACTGCCTGCTCCCGAAGAACATCAATCGCTTCCCGAATTGTCGCGTCGCGAAATTCAAGGTGCGGAATGATGATGCTCGTCAGCTTTCTGCTTACCTGCGCTGTTCCGCGCCCATCGCCTGACCCGCGGACTCCCACTGCCGGGCCAACGACGCCATATTTTCTGACGGGTTGTTGCCAGGCGCCTTCGACTTTCCAAAGCTGACGGGAGCGTGTCTCATCGTACGCTTCTTCGCCGTATTGGTACTTCGTGTTGTTAATTTTTTCCTGTCCCCTTCGCGCGGCAGTGTTGTACGGGTCGAGCGCGAGCACCTGATCGTATCGCTTCATTGCCATGTCGTACTGCCCGGATTGATAGAAGCCGTCGGCCTCGGCGAGGAGTTGTTTCACTTCCTCGACCTTGTTGATGAAAGCCGGCGTGATTGTTCTGTTGAAGTAACCCGGTGTCCGCAGATGCTTGTAGAGTTCCTGCGCTTCGCGGCAATTCGGATCGTAGCGGCTGCTCAAGATCTCGCTCAGGATCGCTTCGGCCCCGGCGTAATCGCCCTGGGCGATGCGCGCCTGCGCCATGGCAACGCCGCTTTTACAAAATCCCTCGACAGCCTGGTCGTGCGCATTCCCCGAGACGACTGAATCCGGCAGATAGCCAACGGCTGTTTTAAATTCTTGATTCGCGAGCGTGTAATTTTTCGCTTTCATCGCCGATTTGCCGCGGGTCAGGGCCTCTTCGCCCTGCGGCATGGCAGCCTGACGCCGCTGCACTTCGCGCTCGGCAACGTTGTCTGGATTTTGCGCAAAGCTTGTCGTTGTTAACGTGAACAACGAGCAGAGCGCGAACAGCGCAAGCCCGATTTGATTGTAGGGCGTTTCTGTGAAACGCCGTTTTGTGATCGGCGTCTGACACAGACGCCCTACAGCTGTGGCGCCACGACGTCGCGATGTGTTTTGAGGAGAAACATTATTTTTCATATTTGATCCTTTCAGGGGAGCGGCGAAACCGATCTCGATCAGCGCATTTGGATTTTGCGTGTTCACGATTACGGCGTTGGCCGGCTGCACATTCAGGCGCTTGTACTTGATCCCTTCTACGGGGTTCAAGGAAAATTCTTAGGATTTTTTGGCCGCTAACCACAAATCCGGCAGCTGCCGGACGAATTGACACGAACGGAAGAAGCCAGAAAACCACGGATAACGCGGATGGCGGGACGAAGGAATGAGCGAATGCCGAAGCTGCCCGGCAGGCGAAGCGCCTGCCCTAAAAAACTATCCGTGACATCCGCGTCATCCGTGGTTCTGCCGTAATTAGTGTCTATTCGTCCGGCAGCTGCCGGATTTGTGGTTAGATTCTCACGGCGCGTCCAGCGCTCGCTCGGCGGCTACCCTGCGCAGCTTTGCCTTCTATCTCGGAAATCCCTTCCTCGATTGAAACTCGCTCGTCTCCCGATTCGCTCGGCGCTACCCCTCGCGCCTTTACCTTCTATCTCGGAAAACCCTTTCCTCGATTCTCTGTTTTGCTGATTCAAAAAAATCCTGTCGTTACTTTGGCGGATTCAACTAGCGCCAAATGGTGCTAGTTAGAAACTGGGACTTCACGTATATATTTCAAGACGCGAGCGCGACCAACAATCAGATAATAAGTTGGGCCTACCACAGTCGATTCTCCGGGTTCTCCGATCGTCCCTGAAGCAGAACAGACATTCCCCGGCCAATGCCAACCAGGAATGATGACTAATCTATTTTGAACAGCCTCCTGAATTTCGTCGGACGTAAATCCCTCACCTATGAGTGTTCTGATTGCCAATTTTATATCACGCTGTTCGATCATCTGCTCGAAAACACGCTCAGTAGCTGCCGTCCCGGAAAGAACTCGGTACCTACCTCGATACCCTCCATCCCCGCCAGCCTTCAGCCGCGCTGGAGTGCAGCAAAACAGCACAAGAAGAATCCCAAAATACGCAACGCGATTCCAGTTCACGATCTGAACACTGACAGGCTGCGGTTGGCCAGGGCAAGTCAAAATTGCAACACGTCAATCGTAGACAACCACGGATCCGGCAGCTGCCGGACGAATTGACACCAATGGAAGAAACGAGAAACCACGGATGACGCGGATGGCACGGATGAGCGGAGAATGACGAATGACCAAGGTGCCCGGCAGGCGAAGCGCCTGCCCTACAAAATAATCTGCGGAAATCTGCGTAATCTGTGGATAACTGTTATGGAGCGGCGAAGCCAATCTCGATTCGCGCGTCTGGTTTTTCGGTGTTCACGATTACTGCCTTCGCCGGCTGCACTTCGATCAACTTGTAGGTCCGATTGCCCTCAGCGGTGGCGATGGGAAATTCCTGGTCTTTTCTTACTTCAAACTCGCGGCGACCGCCCCAGGCATAAACGAACGTGGCCACTGATTGCGGCGAGGTGGCGATCTTTCCCTTTACGAGCGTAACGCGGGCGCCGCCCTGGTGTTCGAGGAGCAGCTCCGACACGTCTTCATTCATGCCGTACTCATTGCGGGCGCGTTTCTCTGCGAAGTCAACGATCTTAAAATCGGTGCCGCGGATGAGGTCACCGATCTTCAAAAACTGCGTCGGCTCGGTTTGATCGATGGTGTTAATGCCGAATGTGTTTTTTATCCGTGACGCAAAAATGTACCGAAACGGTTCCTCTGTCGCAGAAACAAGATGCAGTTTCGTGGTGTAATCCGGGTGCGATTCTTTGTTTGTCGGGTCGGTGTTCCCCTGCCATTCGTCCAAATTCGTGAAGCCGTCCTTGTCGGGGTCTTGATCGAGAACGTCGGCGTCTTGGATCGGCAATGCGAATTTTTCGAACCAATCGTTTGGAACAGGAGGATGCACCTGTGTGTTTTGCAGCGTGGCGGGCAGGCCGTCGGGGCCGATGAAATGTTTTTCCGGAACAAGGAGCCCCGAGCGCGTGCTCGCTTTCCATTGCGACGGCTTTTCAAGCTGTTCCGCAGCGCGATCGAGTTCGACCGCGACCGGCGGCGGCGACGCGGTTTTCGCGCGAGAGGCTTGCGGAGCGGCAAGGCTCCTGGCGAACTGGATAGCGCTCCAGCCAATGCCAATCGTCGAGATGAGAAGAAAGGCGGCCCCCGCAATCAGCGCGACCCGATCGTAATGCGCCTTAATCCAGTCCAGTGCCTTTGCCACGGCTAATGATTAACCACGAATGGACACGAATAGACACGAATTCATAAGACAATCCGCTCCCATTCAAGCTTGCGGTGTTTGAAGTTAAGAATCACTCC
>DATBDI010000210.1:0-24908 GCA_036270025.1 Candidatus Udaeobacter sp.
TCAGGGGAAATTTTGGAGAAAGCGAGCGCATGGGTTCCTTTTTACCGGGCGTTTCGCAGTCTGCTCTCGGGTTCATTTGACATTAATCGCGATCGCGATCGTTGGTCCCGACATCGCGTGTGCGTGATGCGGGTCCCTTTCCCCCTTTGGGAGGAAATACCAAACGCCAGGGGTCATTCGGCCGATTTCGGGCAACTGTTGCAGCCGCGTCGGGTCGAGACCTGCCGCGATCAGCCCAGAGGCGTTGAACTCATACACAACGTCTTCCTTGGTGCGCTCCGGCTGGGTAGCGAAGTGGACCATCGTACCAAGGCCGGTATTGAAACAATATTCGCCGCTGGCGGCCGTACGATCGATCGCTACCTCAGGCTTCGCGCGCAGAATCTTGGCGATCGACAGAATCTCGCCTTTCGGTGTGCCTTCGAGGGCCAGAACGTCAGCGTACTCACGTTTTACTCTCGTGAGTTCGTCTTCGGATTGCGGTTTGTCGCCGGCGAGCAGTAGGCCGGCGATAAAGGAAATGTGGCCAGCTAGAATTATGAAAAGAACGCGTCGCATAACACTGTGTGCGTTGGCCGGCTTTTGTATCCCAGAGATTCCTCGACTTCGCTAAGAATGACAAGCAAATGCTCGCTCGACTGTTGCCGCGGATGAAATTACCCTCGCGGAATGGAAGCTGTCAGCTTCGCCTACAGAAGAAAACGGATTTCTTAGATGGCGATGGAAGAATTTCCAAAAAAAGAATTGGAGACGCTCTGGGCTCCGTGGCGGGTGGAATATTTCGAGAAGGAACCGCGCGACCGGAATTTTCTCGAAGCAGCTGCTCGCGCGAGTGATGACGCGAAACACCTGGTGGTTACCCGTCGGAAGAACGCATTCCTCATGATGAACCGTTATCCGTACGCCGTTGGTCATTTGATGGCTGTTCCTTATCGCAAGACAGCCGAGCTGTCTGCGCTGGGTGAAAACGAAGTTGTCGAGCTTTGGAATTTGGTTGTGCATGCGCAGGCGCTGCTGCGCGCGGCCACAAAGGCGCAGGGCTTTAACATCGGCATCAACCTGGGAGAATGCGCAGGCGCAGGGGTTACCGATTACCTGCATGTCCACATCGTTCCGCGCTGGAGTGGCGACACCAACTTCATGCCGATCATTGCGGGCACTCGCGTGCTGTCGGAAGGCGTTCACGCACTTTATGAAAAATTGATGGATGCGCAGGCAAGGCTTGAAACAAGCGATCGGTGATCAGGCATCGGCGATCGGGAATTGACAACTCGGAGCCGGCGGCGGGGTTTTATTTGTCACTGAAGAACGGCGTCTGACACAGACGCCCTACAATTTATGAACATGTGGGTCGAAGCGCCGCCGCGAAGAGGGCTGGGCTGTTTCGCCCGCGGCTGTCTGATTCTTCTGGTGTTCGCGATTGTGCTGGCGATCGCTTGCTTCGCCGGCATGTATTGGGGCCTTCAAAGGCACTCCGCCATAGTCCACGGCATTTATTGGCTGGCAAAAACCCATTCAATTGCGCAAGCGCCAGTGCCGGTGCCTGAATTCAGCGGCTCGGACGCTCAAATTCAAAACGTGCGGGAACGCTGGATGGATTTCGAACAGAAAACACGGGCAGGGCAAGCCGCCGAGATCGAGCTAACCGCGGACGATATCAATGCCTTGATCGCCAGCGAACCTGACACTCGCCGCAAAATCTTTGTGACGATCGAAGGCAACCAGCTGCGTTTTCAGGTAAGTATTCCATTTGGCGAGCTTCTTGGCCGGCCGGGTTATTACTTCAACGGCGATGTCACCGTTGAATTTAAAGACGCGGAATCATTGGACAATCCGCAGCTGAACCAGTTGGTGGTAAACGGCGAGCAAGTGCCGCGTGATCTGTTGGGTTGGAAGTATCGCTCGAAACGATTGCGCGATTATCTGGCTGACGTGCGTAACACCCATGACATCGGCACCATCCAGGTGCGTGATAGTAAGATCATTCTCCGGTCGCCTACGGAATAGATGGAAAAATAGCCACAGATGTTGATCTGTGGCTGGAGAAGATTCAAATCTGCCGATTAATGCGGCTGCATGATTTCGCGGACGAAGACATTAAGCTGGCCATCCTCTTGTTTGCGCACCTCGGTAATCTCGTAAGGCCGCATCTCATCGCGACTGACTACCGAACCTTGTGACGGAGGCGTGTAACCACTGGGGAATTCCACGATGATGCGCGTCGACGAGCTGCCACCGAAGTGGAGCACTTTGTCCGTCAGACCCGAGCGCGGACGCATGACAGCCTTGTTCACATCCGCAAAATTCACCACGAATTGTCCCTTCAGATAGATGCGTTCTCCTGCGAGTCCGTGGTCGGCAACATCGCGCAGGTCGCCCGTCCCGATTAATCTGCCGAGCGGCATTTTCCCCGCTGGGAATGTTTTCCAACTGCCGCCGCCGGCATTGGAGGCAAGAGCAACATTGGAGGTTTCGGGCGGAGCAGGCTTTGCCGGCAACACAGGTACTGGTGTGGCCGTCGCAACAGGCGCCTGTGCAATCGGTGAACTTGCAGCCACCGGAGCGGTTACACCTGGCTGGGGCGAGACAGCAGGATTATTCGGAGCGCCTGGCAGCAGCGCGCGCGCTGCCACAATTGCGAACGGAGTCGCAGTTGGCACGCCTGGCTTTTGAGCGACCATTGCAGGCGGTGGAGTCGCTGCAGGCGCGGGCGACTCTCCTTTTTGTTTCTTTCCTTTCTTACCTTTCGCGACGGGTGTCGGCTTGGCCAGCTTGTCGTTCTTAGCTATAAGAGGCGCTGGCGGCGGTCCGACGGGTATGGCCTGCTCGACGCGCACTAACGCATTCTGCGCTGGCGGCGGCGTCGCGCTTGGACCAAACCCAGGTATGGAAATAGGGCCTCCTTGAGCGATTGCCGCTTTCTGCCGGTATTCAGCGTAACGTTCCTCAATGTCCCCGCGCTCGTGCCCTTTGAATATGGGCCAGCCACCCGCAAGGTTCAAACTAAGCGGTGGCTCCAACCGGAAAGTGCCCAGTCCACGTGTGACGGTGTAGCTGCCGTATAACAATGGCACCGATGTTATCATAATACGTCCATCCAGTAATCGCTCGGCGTGAATCACTGAAGAAATGTCGTGTGTCCGTTCCAGTTTAACTTCCAGTCCTATCGTGAGCGTTTGCTTCATGAGAGGTATCGCTTCTGGCTTTGCGGGATAAAGATGTTCCATAACCAGCTGCCCGTTGTCGATGGCATTGGTCAGCGCTACCATGCCCGAGGTAAACACGTCTCGTGGACCCAGTTCGCGGACGGCAATGATGGTATACCTTCCTATGACATACGGAACGAGGCCGCGCACCTGTTGGTAATTTCGAATGTAATTGCGGGCCAGCTCACCGTTCGTTTTCGCCAGCTCGGCAGATCCCATCCCGATGTAGCGCTCGTACAGCTGCTGTGGATTCAGAAATTCTCCGGCCGGGGCAGCGGTCAGCTCGAACCGCTTTGTTGGCTCGATCTTGTGCAGCTTTTGCAGAATGCGGTAGCTGTCCGGCCGCTCCGGTTGATCGAAGATGTAGAAGCTACCCAGCCACGCTGCCAGCGCGAAACCGCTTAAAAGCAGGATGGCAACCGTCCACGCGAAGTAACTTATTCGCCGACGTGGACGGACGTACGGCTCTTCGTACGCATAAGTGCCATAGTCCATCAGTCCAGCCCGAAAAAAGTTCCCGGTCTCAAGCCGACTTCGCTGCTTCGAACGAGGTACCGCATCCGCACGTGCGCGACGCGTTTGGATTGACCACGCGAAAACCAGCGCCGCTCAGGCCGCCGCTAAAATCCAGGGTTGCGCCGCTCAGGTACGGCACGCTGCCGCCATCGATGAAAAATTGCATGCCGTCGCGCTCCACCACTGCATCGCCCTGTTTTCTCTCGTCGAGCGTCATTTCATAATGCAGGCCTGAGCAGCCGCCTTTGGCGACCTGCACCCGCAGACCTTTTTGCGCATTTTCGGCTCGCTGCGAAAGCAAGCTTTGGAGTTGTCGAACAGCGTTGTCGGTGACGTTCATCATCGAAGTGGAAAATACGGCTTTTGCGTACCCAAGTCAAAAGCGGGTCGCACGCTCGCTGTAGCCACGGCGCGGTGTGGCTCAAGGAGTGACGGCTTCCCAGCCGTCACGGTGCAAATCGACGCCTGCCCAAGCCGTCACTCCCTTGGTCCCGACACCGCTGTAACCGTGTCTTGTTTTTCTTCGCAATCGGCAATTCGGAATTACAATTCACACAGAATGGGCCGGATTCGATTGTTGTCTGAGACTGTGGCCAGCCAGGTCGCAGCCGGCGAAGTGGTGGAGCGCCCTGCGTCGGTCGTTAAAGAACTCGTGGAAAACAGCATCGACGCGGGCGCGCGCAAGATCGACATCGCGATCCGCCGCGGCGGAATTTCGCTGATGCGCGTGATCGATGACGGCTGCGGCATGGATCGCGATGATGCGCTGCTTGGGTTGGAGCGGCACGCTACGAGCAAGATCCGCTCCGCCGCCGATCTTGAGGCGGTCGCCACGCTGGGGTTTCGCGGCGAGGCCCTGCCAAGCATCGCCAGTGTATCGCGATTTCGGCTGACAACGCGCGAACCGAGCGCAATCGCGGGAACGGAAATCATCGTCAACGGCGGCAAGCTCGATCTTGTGCGCGACGGTGGTGAAGCCCCGGGGACTCAGGTCGAGGTGCGGTCACTCTTTTATAACCTGCCCGCGCGACGGAAATTTCTTCGCTCGGAAAATACCGAAAGCCGAAACATTGAGCATCAAATTCATTTGCAGGCCATCGGGCATCCGCAAATCGGCTTCTCGTTCTTGCGCGACGATCGCGTGTTATTTCAATTGCCGCCTGCTACAACACTTAGCCAACGCATCCGCGATTTGCACGGTGTTGAACTGTCGGAGCGTTTAATTGAAGTGAATGACTCCGACTCGCGCAAGGTTCGGGTCGCTGGCTTCATCGGGCGGGCCGGCCTAAGTCGTCAGAGCCGGAGCCAACAGCTCGTGTTTGTAAACGGTCGCGCGATTGAGAGCAGCCTTGTTACTGGTGCGATCCGCGAAGGCTATCACACAGCTCTCATGAGAGGGCAATATCCAGTTACGTTTCTGTTCCTGGAGCTCGATCCAGGGGCTGTCGATGTGAACGTTCACCCTGCAAAGCGCGAGGTGCGTTTTCGTGATCCCACCGCGGTTCGCGAAACGATCGTTCGATGTGTGCGAGAAACATTGGAATCTGGCCGTGTGACATGGCAGGAAAAGTTTCAGGCCCCGGTAAATTTGGCGGGGACTGTGTCCGGCAAAGCAGCGCCTGAGCTGAGGCTGCGCGCCGAGGTATCGGCGCCGGACGAGTCTGATCGTGAGTTACCACATGTTAGCTCAACTGTAGCCGCGGTCGTCGATCGCGGCCAGGCAACTCCGGAAATTGTAGGGCAGGCGCCCCGCCTCCCACAGTCCCACTCGGGCGCGGCAAGCGAGGCGCTTGCCCTACAGCAGCATGTCAGGAACCGCGCTCCCCAGGAATTCCAGATCATCGGCGTCCTGAGCAAGCTTTACGTGCTGATGGAAAATGCGGATGGACTCGTTCTGGTGGATCAGCATGCGGCGCACGAACGGATTCTGTTCGAGGAGTTGAGGCGCAGAATGGAAGAACAAGGCGTCCCAACCCAGAAGTTGCTCCTCCCGCAGACATTCGATGTTACTCCACGCGACGCAGACTGGATCGAACGCAACATGTCGACACTGCAGAGGATGGGAATCGGGATTGAGACCTTCGGGCCGGGCTCGTTTAAGATCGACAGTGTTCCCAGTTTTTTGAATGTCTCCGATCCATCGCAATTCATGCGCACGGTCATTGATGATCTGAAGAGCGCTGGCAACAGCGCGTCGGCGCTGCGTCTGGGCGAAGACATGATCGCAAAGACCGTTTGCCGCCACGCTGTAAAAGCCAATGACCCGCTGCGTTATCCTGAGGTCGAAAAGCTCATCCGCGATTTGCTCGACTGCGATCTGCCTTACTGCTGTCCGCACGGGCGCCCGACAATGATTCAGATTTCATTGGCGGATTTAGAGAAAAAATTCGGCCGCAAAGTGTAGTACCCATCACAAACTTTCCCGTAGCCACGCGCCTGTGGCGCGTCCTGCGCCTCGACAAACGCTTGATCTTCAAAAAACTCATTGAACAGCGGATACTACCGCACTCGCCTGCTTGCCATTTGAGACTCGGGTTCTAATATGGCGCGGTGAAAAAAATCGAGGCGATCATCAAGCCATTTAAGACCGAGCCGGTGAAAGAAGCCTTGATGGCCGCAGGCGTAGAAGGAATGACGCTAAGTGAGGTAAAAGGCTTTGGTCGTCAGAAGGGGCACAGCGAAATTTATCGCGGCACCGAGTACACCGTGGACTTTCTTCCGAAAACGAAGTTCGAGATAGTGATTGCCGATGACCGCGCTCAAAAAGCAGTGGAAGCAATTTTGGGCGCGGCCAAGACCGGCAAGATCGGCGACGGGAAGATTTTCGTCTGCGAAGTGGAAGAAACTGTGCGCATCCGGACGGGTGAACGGGGAACGGAGGCGCTGTGAGTGCAGAGCGCCCACACCTCAACTGTCATGTTGAGCGAAGCGAAACATCTCGGTCTACTTCTGTTGGCGCTCGCTCGATTGATGATCCGAGATTCTTCGCTTCGCTCAGAATGACAGTGACGGCTACGGTTTAGGGCGAAATATGTACGACTACTTAGTTTCGCTCTTTCTCGGAGTTGTCGAAGGGTTGACCGAATTTCTTCCGGTGAGCTCTACTGCACATTTGCGCATCTGCGAAGCGCTGCTGAACGTCGATCTCCACGACGGCTTCTGGAAAATGTACACCATTGTTATTCAGCTGGGGGCGGTTCTAGCGCTGCCAGTTTATTTTTGGAATCGGATCCTAAAGTTTCTTAGCACGTTTCCGAGAGGCGAACGGGGCAATCGCACCATATTGACGCATCCACTGAGTCTCACGTTGATCGCTTTTGTCGTCACCGCAATTCCAGCATGGGCCCTGACCAAACAGATCGGGAAGAACCTGGAAAATCTCTGGGTCATGGCGCTCGCGCTGCTCATCGGCGGAATTATCATGTGGATCGTTGACGCCGTTTTCACGCGGCCGCGCACGACGCACATGGAAGACATGACATTGCCACAGGCGATCTGGATCGGTGCGGCACAAATTCTGTCTGCGATATTTCCGGGCACTTCGCGCTCGATGTCGACCATCGCCGCCGGGCAGGTCGCGGGCATGTCTCGTCCGGCTGCGCTTGAGTTTTCTTTCTTTCTATCGATGCCGACGATGGCCGTCGCGACCGGATACGATTTTCTGAAAACTGTGTTGCCGCGCCATCACGAGGCAGATATCGCGCCTCTGACGATGAACCCGCATGAGTGGGTTGTGCTCGCAATTGGATTTGTGGTTTCATTTTTCGTGGCGCTGGCAGTGGTCGCCTGGTTTATGAATTGGGTGCGCGCGCGCGGATTTGTGCCGTTCGCTGTATATCGGATCGTGCTTGGGATCATTTTGTTGCTGCTACTCGCGCGCGGCGTGATATGAGCGAGTAGCGAAGAATGTCACTTTATCAGCTTATGCTGAGAGGGTTTTTAGGGGCGCTAGTCTGCAGTTTTCTGCTGATCGGCGGCATGCATGCGCAGGAAGTGATAGTTGCGCGTGAGACGAAGCCGGACACCGCCAAGCCACCACCACAGCCGTCCGAGCAAACCCCTTCCGAATCACCGACAGAAACGCCAAAGATGCAGTCGAAGGTGCGGGAGAAGAAGTCGAGTTCCAAGACTCCGACGCTCGAGGAAATGCGAATGGCGGGTGCGCGCGCAGCCGAGCGATTGACCAATCCAACTCCGTCATCATCATCCGCAGCCAAACCCGCCGAACCTGAATCAGAGGCTGCTGCAACGGAAGCGTCTGCTGTGTCGGCAACCGCCACGCCGGCAAAAAAGGAGACTCGTCAACAAAAGAGCGTCTCGCATCGCGCAGCCCCCCGAAATACCAAACCAGACTCAGTCGGGGCGATTCGTCCGACGATGATAGAAACTGGAAGGCAGGAGCAGGATGGCACTCCGCTGCCAAAATGGCAAGCCGGCGGCGAGCAAACACCGACGCCTTAACCGAGCATCGCGGAAATTCTTGCGCGTGGAGTTCCGGCCTCTCCCCCTTGTGCAAGGGGAGAGGAGTAAGATGAGGGGTTGCGGGACTGCGTGTTGCTTTTGGACTGACCCTCACCCTGCCCTCTCCCTTTCAAAGGGCGAGGCGTTGAATTCGCGCGGTGACATTTTACTCGAGTCGCGATGAGGAGGTGGCCCTGCTTTCCGTGCGCCGCACCGCAAAATTTGTTGCGCAGTGGAGTTGCTACCGTATCATCTGTGGGCAAGTCCCGACTGCGTCCTGGCGGATGCATCGGGAAAATTTTTTGCCCAGACCTGACTTCGATGGCGAACACAATCATAATTGGCATGCAGTGGGGCGACGAGGGCAAAGGCAAGATCATCGACGTGCTTACAGCCCAGGCTGACATCGTCGTCCGCAGCCAGGGCGGCAACAATGCCGGGCACACCGTGATCCATCGCGGCGTGAAATATGTTTTGCATTTGATCCCGTCCGGAATCCTCCGTCGCAGTAAAGTTTGTGTGATCGGAAACGGTGTTGTCGTCGACCCACTGGCGCTGCTCGCCGAGATCGGTGGTCTGCGCAAATTGGGAGTGAAAATCCAGAAAAACCTGCTCGTGAGCGATTGCGCTCATTTGGTGTTGCCTTACCACCGAGTCGTCGACGAACAGCGTGAATTGCGCCGCGGCCGCATTGGGACGACCAAGCGCGGAATCGGCCCGGCATATGGTGACAAGGCAGCGCGCACCGGCTTGCGAGTGTCCGATTTGATGCAACCGATCGTGTTCTCAAAAAAATTGCAAGCCAAGGTCATGGAGAACAACAGGATCCTTCAAGCGCTCGGGGCCAAGCCGATCGGCTTCCGTGAAGTAAACGAAACGTATCTCGCGGCCGGCGAAAAGTTGCGGCCGCTTGTGGCCAACACCGTCGTGTATTTGCATCGCGCGATGGAGCGAGGCAAAAAAATTCTGTTTGAAGGCGCCCAGGGAACATTTCTCGACATCGACCACGGCACCTATCCGTTTGTGACTTCATCGAATACAACGGCGGGCGGTGCATGCACAGGCACAGGCGTGCCGCCGCATCGCATGGACCGCGTGGTCGGGGTGATGAAGGCGTACTCAACGCGCGTTGGCGAGGGGGCGTTGCCCACCGAAGACGCGCAGTTAGCGCAAATGTTACATGACCTTGGTCGGGAATTTGGCGCGACTACCGGACGTAAGCGTCGCTGTGGATGGTTCGATGCGGTCGCGACTCGTTATGCCGGGATGATCAATGGCATTGACGAGCTGGCGATCACCAATCTCGATGGGCTTGATCAAGTCGATCCCATCCGAGTTTGTGTTGCTTATCGGCTGAACGGAAAACGTCTCGATGTTCCCCCATGTGACGCCAGCCAGTTGGCCAATTGCGAACCAGTTTACGAAGATGTGCCTGGCTGGAATGCAGCTACACACGCCGCGAAAAAGTTTTCGCACCTTCCTTCGGCAGCGAAAAAATACGTCAGACTCATCTCGGAGCTAACCGGAGGAAAATTGTCGATGGTCAGTGTTGGTCCCGGGCGCGGCCAGACAATCGTGTTGTAAGCTGATGCTGATGAAATTGCTGTAGCGTGCGCTGTCCTCAGCGCATTCTTATCGCGCGGCTAGAACTCCGCTGAGGACAGCGGACACTACAGCCGCTATCGCTGCGGTCCGTCAATTTGGATTCGGAATCGCCACCGATCATATTTGCCTTTCTCTCGCAACTTCCAACAGTTACGACTGCACCGATCTCTGTGAGTACTAAAACCGTTCCCCGGCACATCGCGATTATCATGGACGGCAACGGCCGATGGGCGAAGACGCGTGGTTTTGCACGCATTAAAGGCCACGAAGCCGGCGCGCAGGCCGTTCGCGAATGTGTGGAAGGCTGTGGCGAACTAAAAATCGAATACCTGACTCTGTACGCTTTTTCAGCTGAGAACTGGCAGCGACCGAAAGCTGAGATCATCGCGCTGATGCATTTGTTGGAAAAGTTTTTGAAAGAAAAAACACCGGAGCTGATCGAGAAAAATGTGCGTCTTCAAGCGATCGGCCGACTGACTGATCTTCCGCGGGGCGCCCAGGAACAGCTTCACAGAACCATCGAGCAAACCGCGGGCAACAGCGGTCTCACGCTTGTTCTTGCGCTGAGCTACGGCGGCCGGCTTGAGATTATTGACGGCATCAAAAGCCTGCTGCGCGCGATTGAGCTCGGCCACATCGACAGGGCGATGATCGATGTTGCCATGTTTAGCAAACATCTTTACACGCGTTACTATCCCGATCCCGATTTGCTCATTCGCACTTCAGGCGAAATGCGTCTGTCGAACTTTTTGCTGTGGCAGACTTCCTATACCGAAATGTACGTCACACCAAAGCTCTGGCCCGACTTCAGCAAGAAGGATCTCCAGGCAGCCGTGGACGAGTTCGGCCGCCGGCAGCGGCGATACGGAGCGGTGCAGTAATTGTAGAGGCGTCTGTATCAGACGCCTGTGCTACTCGTTTCGGTGCTCGCCGCGGCGAGTACCGCTACAATGCCGTGGTTGCGGGCGGCTTGGTAGGGCACGCAGTCCTCTGCGCGCCGTTGGTGGCGCTCACGGGAGTGATCGCCCTACCAAATTGATGTTTATTCGCGTGCATTAGTGGTTACAAGTGGACAGCGACATGAGATTTGAAAACCAAGTCGCAGTTGTCACCGGCGCGGGGCGGGGGATTGGGCGCGCAATTGCCTTGCGGTTCGCCAACGAGGGCGCGCACGTGGCGTGCGTGAGCCGAACAGAGGAAAACGCCAGGAGTGTTGCTGACGAGCTGAACGGTTTGCGACCCGATTCGGCAAAGCCTTATGCGGTTGACGTCGCCGATCACGCAGCTGTTCAGAAAGCCGGCGCCAAAATTCTCGAAGATTTTGGAAAGGCCGACATACTCGTCAACAACGCGGGAGTAACTCGCGACGCCCTGGCGATTCGGATGTCAGTGGACGACTGGAACGCAGTGATCGACACAAACTTGCGTGGCGCATTCAGCTTTACCCACGCGCTGGTTCGTGCCATGACCAAACAACGCAACGGCCGCATCATCAATATCAGCTCGGTGATCGGCGTGATGGGGAATGCCGGCCAGGCGAATTATGCGGCCAGCAAGGCCGGTTTGATTGGCTTTAGCAAATCGCTCGCGCGCGAACTGGCGAGCCGCAACATCACCGTGAACGTCATCGCGCCGGGTTTTGTTCTCACTGATATGACATCCGGGCTTGCCGATGAGATCAAGAACACCATTCACGGCAAAATTCCACTGGGAAGAACGGGCACACCAGAAGAGATCGCGAGCGCGGTGGCATTTCTTGCATCCGCAGAAGCCGCTTACATCACCGGCCAGGTGTTGTGCGTAGATGGCGGCATCGCGATGTGAGCTTGTAGCCACGGCTTTGTGAGCCGTTTTTGTGCGGATTAATGTGACCGCCCGCAGGGCGGTGGCTACAGCATGCTGACGTGTGGATGGGGGAATTGTGATGTGAGGTATAAAATCCGCTGAGGACAGCGGACACTACAGTTCGCTGCGTGCTGTAGCGTGCGCTGTCCTCAGCGCACTCTCAGGCGCGTTCCACGATGATGATGCGCACCTCGGCTACAACAATCTGAGCGGCCGACACAAGGCATTCATAAACGGAGTTGGCGCGATCGCCGAACAGGCGAGTCGCAAAAATCCGGAGCGGCAAATTGATAGTGTCCAGCCGGCTTGCATACAATCGGCCGTCTCGCAATGCGGCGAGATAGCCCGGCGGCGCGGTTGCTCCAGCCGAGCGAGCTCGCAACCCACCATGCACTGCCGCGGCTTGCGCGCCGTATTCAAAAGCATGGACAGCTGATAAGCAACCGCCGCGGCGCAACGGGTTTACTGGATCGCGGTGAGTATTTGTAGTGCACGTGATCGATTGCTCATCCCACTGCGCGACCTCATCCAGCAGGCACATCAAATCAGAGTGGGGGATGAGCGCACGAATTTCAGCTTTGTGAATCGAGATCTCGCGGATCATACCGTCAGTCTTTGCCTCACACTGGGAGAAAGCGGCGCGAGGACGCGCCGCACTCCCAAAGTCCGGCAGCTGCCGGACGAAACGGGAAGAGACGTCTCCATGGATTTTGCGCGAAGCGCTTTTTACTCGCGAACACCTTCGGAGTTGGAGTGCGATGCGTCCTCGCATCGCTTTGGGGGTAACGGGGATTAGACATCCAACTGGGCGCCCTCAGTCCCAAAACGGGTAAAAGTTGAACCAGTTGTAAGGCGCAAGACGTGCATAATGCTCCAGGCGCGCCGCGTAGCGCTGCATCCAGAGCTGAACGTCCTCGGCGCGACGATCGCGGTCTAAACGAATCTCGTCGGCAAAATGTTCGAAATAAATTTCGTAGCGATTTCCGCCGCGGTAGACGCCGAAAAACAAAAAAACGGGGCAATGCATCGTGGCGGCGAGGAGAACCGGCCCGGCTGGGAAAGTCGCCGGCGCGTCAAGGAATTCGCATCTCGTCATTTTATCTGCCCCGAAGACGCGGTCGCCCAGCATGCCGATGAAGTATCCCGCGTCCAAGCTCTCCTTGACTCTGATCAACGTATCGGGCCGGTCAGGTTCAATGACTGTGCCGGCAATCACGGGATTTAGCGCGTCGAAAAAACGCGTGATGTTCCGATTGTGCCTGGTGTCCATCAGCACCCTGAGCGGAAAGCTTCGCTGCATAACGCCCAAAGCGCGCAACACTTCGAAGCTGCCCAGGTGCGAGCCCAACAGCACACCGCCTTTGCCAGCTTCAATTTGCCCTTGCAACAGTTCCTTCCCATGCACCGCCACGCGAAAATGCTCGAAGGCGCCGCGCAACAAGTAAACGCGATCCAAAATTGTCGCCGCGAAACAATGAAAATGGCGCAACACGTGCCACCATCGCGCTGGACGGCCGCGCACACACTGCAGATATTCGTAGGACATCCGGCGAGCAGCGTGTGCAGTGATAAAAAAATAAAGCGTGATCGGGTGTAGCAGCAGTCTCGCGGTCCAGCGGCCGGTGTGCAGCGCAATCCACGCGAGAGCCCGCACCGAAGCAGCGGTGCCACGCTCCGGCAATGCGGCCCACCGATCCGCTTCCGAAGCTTTAGAGTCAATGGCTTCGGAGATCATCTGTTTTGTCCACAAATGGCGCCGGTGAAAAAATGCGGATAAATCTCGCGAATGCGCTCGATGTCCGGGGCAACGCCGACGTGCGCAAAGCCCGCGCGCGAAAAAGCGCGCCGCCATTGCTCAGCAGTTAGAAAACCGGGATTCGGGCGAAATTCCGGATCTGTCTGGACGTTCGTAAAGCTGTTTAAGATTTGAAACATGAACTCCGGATAGATGGGTTGATTGTCATACGGCCGGACACATTCACCAAGCACCAGCCAGCCATCGCTCGCCAGAGTCGAACGCGCTTCGCTCAGGCTGAACATCAGATCCTTTGAGATGTGCATCACGTTCACGCAGTACACGAGATCGAATTCAGCGGCGTTCACTCCTTGACGTTGCCACGGCAAGTCGACGTCCAGCGCGGCCCATTCCAGCGGCAAAGCTGGATACTTTGCAGCCAGATGCCGTTGCGCGCAGCGCCGGAAGTACGCGTTCGGTTCTGTAATGAGGTAACGCTCCACCCGGCTCAAAAGACCGCGTTCGGCAAGCGACTCGAGCAGAATCTCGCTTGCGCTCCCGGTGCCCGCGCCAACTTCCAGGATCCGAAGTGTGCGACGGCTGGAAAGACGATCGGCAGCCAGGGCCGCGCCGACCCAATTATTTACTGCATAGGTCAGATTATCGTTGTGAAAATATTTCAGCCACAAAGGCACACCTTGTGGTCCAAGCAGATTGCCGTCGCCACTCTGCTGATTTCTTGCAGCCGCCGGGTAAAGGCCCGCAACGTGGTCGAGCAAATCCAATGTCGCGGCGTTGCCAGGATCGATATCAGCGCCTATTGCACGCAACGTTTTTAAATCAGATTCCCACAGTGGACGCTGCAGACGGTAAGAGCGCGATTCCCTGTTGCCACGGACTTCGACGCATCCGGTCTCGGCAAGCCGCTCCAGAATCCAGCACAAAGCGCACCTGAACGTCGGCTGAAAAGACAAGCGCCGCGAGATTTGGTCGGCTGATTGCCACTCAGCGAGGGCACCTGCAATATCTAGCTGCCGCGCGAGATCAACAGCCAACTCGATGCTGTAACGCTCGATCAGCTCAATGCTTTGATACAGACGTTCAGTGAAGATAGCGCACGGAAATTGCTCGAGGCATTGCGCAAGGCGCGGATCGCTCCGGCTGATTTCGAACGTGTGCGCGTCAGGTGATAGCGCGTTCACGAGCTCAATGTATTCTGCCACGATATCTCAAGTCGACCTTCAGCGATTGTCCGGTCTCCAACCTGACAAGAAAAATCAACTTCAGCCACATCATCGTGCTCGGCGGAGAAGCGGATCGTAAATGTCTGCTCAGGCTTCAGTGGTACGAGGAACTTCACAAACCGAATTCCGGCAAGCTGGCAGTCGCTGCGGCGCTGAACCAAAGCGGCGAGAACTTCGTCCAGAATCACGACGCCCGGTACGAGAGGTGTACCAGGGAAATGCCCCGGTAATGTCGGATGATCAGCGTGAATTGACCGGCTGACTTCAAACGTCATGTCGGCAAAATTTGCCTTCGTGTTGAGATCAAGCAACCGGGCGCGTTATTGACTCGCGCTGAAATCACGCAGCGTCTGTTCCGGCTGCTCCAGTCAGCGGCTCCGCGATTATTTCCGGTGACTCTTGCAAGGCCGCACGGCTTTTGTTTTTCTGAAAAATACCGGCAGCGACTGCGCTGACGGGTGTATCACCAGTTAGATAAGACCCGAATCGCTCACAGTACGGCGCGAAGACGTTGAGGACTTCGTCCGCAGAAAGACCGAATTGCGTTAAATCGTACCGGTGATTTCCCGATTGCCAGTGAGCGTTGTTTGCAACGAAGGCATCCATGCGCTGTCGTGCCGCTGGCGAGATGGACCAGCCAAAATGCTGGTAGATTCGCTCGGCGGCAGCGATGGGATCGCGACAAAGGTCGCCGTATGCAATGTCGCAAATGCGGTCGCTTGGTAATTGATCGCGTTCGTGCAAAAATTTGTCCATCGTTTCGGACCAGTAATCAATCGCCTCACGGCACGCAACGAATGGGTCGGCGGCATCGCTGAAAGCCCTGCGAAGAATCGTTACGAGGCTTGATACCGAAGCCATCGCATCGACCGGCGTCCGGTGAGTTTGAACAAACAGCGCGTCGGGGTACACCGACAAGAGTGCCGGAATGGCAAACATATGAGTCGGCGCTTTCAATATCCAGCGGTGCGCGCCCTGGCGAAACTGAAGATGTTGCAGGAACCGACGATGATATTGGTATGCGGGACGCAAATCCTGTTTGAAAAACCAGCCGCGATACGACGGAACGTAAAACATTGTATCGAACTGGTCCGTCATGAACGTCGGAGCCATCAGCCCAACGCACTCCTGCGGAATCTTAGGGCCAACTGGATGCACGTAGTGGAAATTGGGTGCGAGCCATTTGAAGTAGTCACAATTTTTCGTTGCCCGCTGAATTCGCTGTTTCTCGCCATCTGAAGTCGGCGGAGAGGGCGTCATCACCTCCCACATCAGCGGACAGCGATGTTCCGGGTCGGTAGCGAGCAGGGTGTGCAACAGCGTCGTACCGCTGCGCGGCAGGCCCACTATGAATAGCGGCTGCCGGATTTCCTGCTGCGCGATCCCAGCATAAACCTGCCGGTCCTGTTGCATCCGCAGCCGCGAGCACAACGTCTGCAAGACGTCGACTTTCAAGGCGATTTTTCCTATGAAGCTGAGCCGTGCCTCGTTTTGGCAGGACTCCAGCAGCCGCCACAGACCTTCGAAAAAATCGCCTTCGCCGAAATTGTCCGAGCCGCAGCGTTGCTTTGCACGCT
Source organism: Candidatus Udaeobacter sp. (assembly GCA_036270025.1). Lineage (GTDB taxonomy): Bacteria > Verrucomicrobiota > Verrucomicrobiia > Chthoniobacterales > UBA10450 > Udaeobacter. The sequence goes on from DATBDI010000210.1 coordinate 16,190, forward strand.
CGATCAAATCCATCGCAAGCGCACGTCCCGCCGGTGCTCGCGTTTTGGGTAACAATGCGCCAAACGCGTTGAGCAGGCGAACCGGCAAACGCGGGCGAAGCTCCTGGAGAGTAGTGGCGGACGTGTTCATTTTGCCGTTACGCGTTGTGAGCGTCGGTGCAGATTAGTATTGGGCCGTGAAAGTTATGCAAACGAGTGCCAGCTTGGCAAGTCAAGTACCCAATGGCAAGAAGTGGATGGTTGCGTACGCTCTGTAACCGCAGCATCATTTCTAATGCAAACGCACAAAGCAACATTTGGAGCCGGATGTTTCTGGGGAGTTGAAGAAGCTTTTCGCAATTTGGAGGGCGTGTCATCAACAGCAGTCGGATACGCAGGCGGCACAAAGGAGCACCCGACGTATGAGGATGTTTGCACCGATAAAACTGGACACGCCGAGGTGGTGGAAGTGGAGTTCGATCCATCGCGGATCAGTTACGATCAACTGTTGAACGTTTTCTGGTCGAACCACAACCCAACCACGTTGAATCGCCAGGGGCCGGACATGGGAACGCAATATCGCTCCGTGATTTTTTACCATTCCCCGGAACAACAGGCGGCCGCCAACGCGTCAAAGGAAAGCCTGCAAAAGAGCGGTCGCTTCAATCGGCCCATCGTGACGCAAATTGAACCTGCGCCAAAATTCTGGCGCGCGGAAGACTATCATCAGCGTTACCTGCAAAAGCGCGGCCAATCACATTGCGCAGTTTGAGAGCGTCTTCGGATTGGTGATCAGTGATCAGAATCGCGCTTTGCCAGTCGTCCGCTGATCACCGTTCACAGATCGCCCTTTTCGCACGTTGCGTCGTAAATAAGAGATGATGCGCACCGTAATTGTTTCAGGCTCGGCAGGCTTGATTGGTTCCGAAACCGTCAAGCGTTTTGCGCGCGATGACGCGCGCGTGGTCGGCATCGACAACGATATGCGACAGAAATTTTTTGGCGCCGAGGCTTCGACCAAAAAAACCCGCGACGATTTGATCGCAAACGTTGCCGGCTACGAACATCACAACCTCGATATCCGGGATGCCGCTGGCGTGACGGATTTATTCAAGCAGCATCGCGCCGCGATCCAATTGATTGTGCATACCGCGTCGCAACCGTCACACGACTGGGCCGCACGCGAGCCGCAGACCGATTTCACCGTGAACGCGAATGGCACGCTCAATCTGCTGGAAGCGGCCAGACAATTCTGTCCGGAAGCGCCGTTCATCTTTACCTCGACGAACAAGGTCTATGGCGATACACCGAATCGCTTGCCGCTGCGCGAACTGGAGAAGCGCTGGGAAATCGAGCCGGGGCACGAATATGAACCCGGAATTTCGGAGACGATGAGCATCGATTACACCACGCACTCGCTCTTTGGCGCGTCGAAAGTTGCCGCGGACGTTCTGGTCCAGGAATACGGCCGCTATTTTGGAATGCCCACGGTTTCGTTCCGTGGCGGTTGTCTTACGGGACCCGCGCATGCCGGAACAGAACTGCACGGTTTTCTTTCGTATCTCATGATTTGCACGGTGAGTGGCAGGCCGTATCGCGTGTTCGGCTACAAGGGCAAACAGGTCCGCGACAATATCCACAGCTTCGATCTGGTCGAAGCGTTCGCGGAGTTCATGCGCGCGCCGCGTGCCGGAGAAGTTTACAACATTGGCGGCAGCCGGCACAGCAACTGTTCAATGCTGGAAGCCATTGATCTGTGCGAAGAGATCAGCGGCAAAAAATTAACCTGGACCTATGAGGAAACCAACCGCGTCGGCGACCACATCTGGTGGATCAGTGATGTGCGAAAGTTCCAGTCGCATTATCCGAACTGGAAATTTCGCTACGGCATGCGCGAAATTCTCGAGGAGATTCATGGCGCGCTGACAGAATAATTTGTCCACAGATTACGCAGATTTACACAGATTTTTTCCTTTGTTTGTCATCCCGAGCGAAGTCGAGGGATCTCTCGAACCGCAATCCTGCTAATTCCAAAATAATCTGTGTAAATCGGGACCGACGGAATCTGTGGATGAACAGAAGGAGTAGTTTTGGCTTTGTCGAAACAGTATTTCTCAGCGCGGCTCAGTACTCTTCGCCTTCGTCTTCTTTCGGCGGCACGATGCGATCGACAACACCGTAAGCGTGAAGCATGACCGCGCCGAGGTAGAAGAAAAACAGGCCGAGGCCCCAACCCGCGGATGCGAAGGCGGCCAGTAACACGAAAATTCCCACGGGAATCGCGCCAAGCATCCAGAACAATCCCACCAGCTTGTGCCCTTTGTAGATGTGTCCCAAACCAGGAATGATGCTCAGAATGACAGCTACCGCGTCACTCGCTGTCGCTTCGGCAGGTTCCTTCGCCTCGCGCCGCCTCCAATCGCATTGGTCGCAGCGTTGCGCATCCTTCGGCAACAGATGTCCGCACTGCGGACACGCCATTTTATCATCCGTCCTCGGTTCGGGACGAGCGGCCGGTGCGTCCGTGTACTCCACGTTCATTCGAGTAATTGAAGGTTCACAAGGCGCGCGGAATTCGTCAAGCAAAGAGAAGAGTACGATTATTCCGCGCGCTCACGAATCGGCGTGCAAAGGATTGCCCGCCCTATCTGGTGGGGCGCATCAAGCTTGCCCTGAGCGAAGTCGAAGGGTGCGCGCCGCGATATCGACTCCCCGATGACATTGGTTTGGAGTTCCGCCTTTTAGGCGGTTCTTCGCCCGCGGCGCCCGCGTAAACGCGGAACTCCAAACACTCGAAGATGACTGCTGCGAATCCCCGCCGTTATTGATTGTTCGTGACCACTGTCGGCGCAGGTTTGCTCATCTCAACCTGGGCGCTCACCTTCTGGATTAGCGCTGCCTGCTCCTTTACTGTTGCCGCCAGACGCGCCACCGTGTTTTCCAAATCCGCAGTCCTCTTTTGCTGCTTTTGGAATTCATTGAGTGTCGTTTGGTGTTGGGTGCCCTGGGGAATTCGTAATCTCACCTTGCTCCCACTGGCATCGACAAGGCTGGTGCCTAAGTGACCGTCGGTGTCGACGTAGACGGGCAGGGCGGTACCCATATTAACGGACGACCCATAGATGCCGCCGATAAACGTGAGGTCGTAAGGAGTCCCGCTGGCGGCAATTCCGCCGATGGAAATTACATTGGTATCGCCGGGAAAACCGGGATCACCGATATAAACATTGTTGCTGACGATGCCTGGATCGGTACCCGCTCCGGCGCCCAGGGCGGTGTTGAAATCGCCAGTGCTATTTTGAAGCGCCAGGTTCCCCACCGCAGTGCTGTTGCTTCCGATAATGTTGTTAAAAAGCGCGTACGCGCCGACAGCCGTATTGTTGTTGCCGGTGTCGTTAAAGACCATCGCGTCTGTTCCAAGGGCGGTGTTCTCTGCGCCACTGGTGTTGAGCAAAAGCGCTGCGGCGCCAGTGGCTGTATTTGACTCCCCGTTGTTAAGAATCAGCGCGCCGGCGCCAACGCCGGTGTTGAAATTCCCCGTGCTATCCAAAAAGAGCGACCGCCAACCAAGCGCTGTGTTTCCAGCGCCGGTCGTGAGGGCAGTCAGTGCGTCGCAGCCTTCCGCTGTAGTGAATCCGGGATAGCACCCGTCCGGCGGCGGAGTGACTGCTTGCAGTTGTGGTAAAAACGCGAAGCAGCCGAGTGCGATAAGTATTGCTGGGGAGTTGATTTTTTGTTTTTTCGTAGGTGGTTTTCTTCTCATGACGCCGAACGTAGGAGAATTCGTTTTTTCTGTCGAGCAAAAAGGCTGCTGACTACAACGTAGGTCATTGATACTTTCGCGGGCATCGTGCTGTTCCAGTATCCGCCGCCATCCGCGCCATGCGTACTCTTCTGCGTCTGTTTTGGTTTCTGATATTCGTGGCGCAAGCCTTTAGTGCAGGTCTCGGCTCCTATGCTGATCTGGTCGTCAGCGACTCTTCTGCAACGCTGCGTAAGGGCGTGCACGTGACATACCTCGGCACGAACGGCTACCAATTCGAATCCAACGGACACGCGTTGCTTGTCGATTCCTATTTTTCGCGCGTCGATTTTTGGAGCGTGGCGCTGGGCGCGCCCATTCAACCAAACGCGGTTCGGATCAACGATGCGATGCGCCATCTCGCATCGTCGAAGGTCGACGCCATTCTGGTGACACACGGCCACTTCGATCATTTGCTCGATGTGCCGGTTGTAATGTCGAAGACACGCGCGCGCCTCATCGCCTCGTCATCCAGCGTCGAGCTGGTCCGGCGCGCGGCCAATGCTGGCGTGCCAGCGGGTGACCCAATCAAAGCCGGCGATGTGCGTCGGATCGGTCCGTGGAAAATTCGGGTGTTACCTGCCACACACGATCGATTATTCGGCAAAGTGCCCTTTGATGAGCAGGCGCCGCGGCAAGCAGGGCCGCCGCAACGCGCTGCCGATTGGATTTGCGGAGAGCCGCTGGCATTTTTGATCGAGATCAACGGCCAGCGCATTTACATCGATTCAGGCGGAACACCGGCGCAGTTGCCGCCAAACGTGCACGTCGATCTTGCAATACTGGGAATGGCACTCCCAGATTCGCGTGCACGACTGGTTGCGGCGCTGGAACGTTTGTCACCGCGTTACATTTTGCCGAGTCATCAGGACAATTTCTTCCTGCCGTTGGATGCTGGTTTCCAATTTGGACAGCTAACGGATTTTCCGCGGGTGCAACGCGATTGCGCGCGAGCCAGTCATGGCCGCTTGATTCTGCTCGATTATTTTCGGCAATGGACACTGCCTGCGGCAGTAAATCCCAAATCCCAACTGCCTGCGGCAGTAAGTCCCAAATCCCGAACCCCAAATCCCAAGTAAAGAACCAAAACTCAATCTTCAAATGGAAGATAGTGCAAAGCCACGTGATCTTGAAGATCGGCAGTAAACCCCAAATCCCAGGCACCAAATCCCAAACAAAGGGTAAAATCCCAACTCGGAAATGGACGACAAAACCAAGCCCCGCGATCTTGAAGAGCGAACGTTTGAATTTGCACAATCAATACGTGCGTTCGTGAAACAGTTGCCCAAAACGATTGGCAACGCGGAAGATGTTCGGCAGTTGGTGCGCGCGTCAGGTTCGGTCGCGGCAAATTGGATCGAAGCCGATGAGGCACTCAGCAAGAAGGACTTCGTAATGCGAGTAAAGATTTGTCGTAAGGAAGCGAAAGAGAGCCGATTGTTTCTGCGATTAATTGAGGTCAGTTTGGAGAAATCGGCGCTCGCTGCCCTTGACCGACTAGCCGCCGAGGCGCGCGAGTTAACTCTTATTTTTTCCGCGATTATTTCAAAGAGCCAGTGATCGCTCTTTTGGAATTTGGCGATTGAGATTTGCTTGGGATTTGGAAATTGGGATTTGGGATTTCGCGTTGGGATTCGCGCGACGAGTAACATGAACATGAAGAACGTCGATCCTGTGGTCAGCGGAGTTAAGAACGGTTCGTCGCGCACGCGTTACGGCCTTCTGCTGACAGCGCTGGCGCCGGTAATTCCGCAGATTCTCGGGAGCGTCTTCAACATTTGGTACAACGCCACAGTCGTTGAGCCGCTGCTGACTCCTGCGTTGAAGCAGCGCTTCTTTGATACCGTCGTGTTTTACAACATCGTTATTTATCCGCTCGGCATTTTTATCTGGGTCCGGCGAATTTTTTCGTTTCGCGCCTGGTTACACCGGCTGCAGGCCGCAGAGGTCGGCGGTGATAGATCGCCGCTACAGGATCTCACAGCCGCACGTCGCAGACTGATTCATTTGCCCTGGTTTGCCGCTGCGATCTGTGGCGTCGCCTGGTTCCTGTGTATCCCAGTGTTTCTTGGCGCGCTGCTTCAAGTTCAACATCCATTGGACTCGCGATTGCTATGGCATCTGCCGATCTCGTTCTGCCTTTCGGGTTTCATTGCAGTAACACATTCATTTTTCCTCGTTGAACTGGGGAGTTACTGGGGGTTGTTCCCGATTTTCTTTCGCGACGCGCGCGCCGATCGCACGCCAAACATCTTTACGCTTTCCTTGCGTGGGCACGGAATTCTTTGGGCGATTTCTGCATCCGTTTGTCCCATCGCGTCGCTGTTATTATTGATGTTCGCGCCGCAATCATCGGCTGTGGATCCAGAGTGGTTCGCCGTTTTCGTCGGCGGAGTCGGTATTGCGTTTGGTTTGTTTACGGCATTGATGATGAGCCGCCTAATCGCCAAGCCGATCGATCAACTGCGGCTGGCAGCCGATGCGGTTGCGCATGGAAAACTGAATGTCGATCTTCGGGCGACAGGCGCGTCGCGGGCCGATGAATTTGGCCGATTGCTCAGTGAATTCGATCACATGGTTGGCGAGCTCAGGGACAAGGAAAAATTGCGGCGCACCTTTGGTTTGCATGTCGGCCAGCGCGCCGCTGAACAAATTCTCGCGCGCGATCCCGGGCTTAGCGGCGTTGAAGAAGACATCACCGTCATGTTTGTCGATATGCGTTCGTGGACGGCTCGGGCCAGCGTGTCCGATCCGGCTGATGTCGTTGAAGTGATGAACGACTTTTTCCGCGTGACGGTGCGCGTCGTCGAGGAGGATCACCGTGGCATGGTAAACAAATATTTGGGCGACGGTTTCATGGCGATTTTCGGCGCCAGCGGCTCGACTTCCAATCACACTCACGATGCTGTTGCTGCCGGCCGGCAGATTCTGCGCGCAGTGGAGGAATTGAATGATGAACTCGCAGCGAAAGGCCGCGCGCCGATCAAAATTGGAATTGGCATCCATTGCGGTCCGGCGATTGTAGGCAGCATCGGCTCGCCGCAACGCCTGGAGTTTACCGCCATGGGCAACACAGTGAACATCGCCTCGCGCATAGAAGCGCTGACGAAGACCACGGGCAGACAGTTACTTGTCACCGCGGCCGTTCGAGATCGCTCCGACGATTCGTTCAGTTTCGAAGCGCTGCCGCCGCAGGAAGTGCGCGGCATCGAAGAGCCGATGGCTATTTTCGCGGTGCGATAAGGTGCGAAGAAAGCGATGCGAGGACGCATCGCACTCCTAAACCGCTTCGGGCGAAACTCACGGAAACATCTCTTCTGATTTTGCGAAGCTTTGGGAGTGCGTGCGCGTCCTTGCGCCGCTTTTGGGATGCGCCCAGAGCCTCTAGGAATGTCTGATTCAGAAATCGTCGGGCACGTTGATTCGATCGGTCTTGAAGGAATACACGGATTTCACAAAACCAGATCGCGCATTGCTTTGAAACCAAGCCGCCGAACACCACGGATACTGATTGGCTACGGAAACGATCTCATGTTTCACGGCGTTTTGATGGACATAGTTCAATCGTGCCAGCCACGATCTCTCAAACGTTAGACGAGTATCCCAGAATTCGTACATCACTCTCCGCCCGGCAGTCGTACTCATTCGATTGAGACGGACCGCGAGTTCACGGTGCAGGTGCCGTAAGAAATCGCGGTGCGTCGTCGTGCTGTTTTCGAAGTTGAGCATAAGATGATAGTGGTTGGGAAAGAAAGCCCACGCTTGGAGGATGAGTTGGTAATTTGTCGCCAATTCGAAACTGTATCGCGGAACAGGTTCAGTTTTGTATTCGAATCAAACAGCGGCTTTCGGTGCAATGTTGCCGCGGTAATGAGGTAAACGCCCTTAGGTGTGAAATAATGCGGCGGCGCATGCGGCCAACTTTCGCGCATGCAAGTGGTGTATCACGGAGGTTGCATTTCCGTGCAAGCGTTTAGTCCGAAAGCGATGCGAGGACGCGTCGCACTCCCAAAGCGCTTCGCGCAAAATTGCTTGGATGTTTGTCATGCTGCCGCCATTACTCGAAACTCGTAATCATGGCTTCGCTGTCTCAAATCGTCAGCTGCACCGACAATTTTTTGCGCATTCACGAAATCGGCGATTGGGACAACGCGCTGAACGGCCTGCAGATTGAAAACTCGGGGCGAATCACGCGGATCGGCGCCGCAGTAGACGTATCGACGCGGGTCTTAAGTGAGGCCGCAAAGAAAAATATCGACCTGTTGATTGTGCACCACGGTTTGTTCTGGCCGGGGCTGCAACCGGTGAGAAAAGGCCTGCGCCGCCAACTGCAGCTCGCGTTTACAAACGACATCGCTCTTTACAGCGCCCATCTTCCTTTGGACGTGCATCCGAAGGTCGGCAACAACGCCCAGCTCATTGCCGCCCTTGGGCTGAAAGCTTCCCAGGCCTTTCTGCAGGAAAAAGGTCAACCGGTTGGACTGAAGGCGCGTGCGTCAATCCCGCGCGGTGAACTGGTGCGACGTTTGCGCAAAGCGTTAGACGGGCCGGTAAAAATTTTCGGTTCTGGTCCGAAGCAAACCCACGTGATCGGCGTTGTGACCGGTGGCGCCGGCTCGGAAATTTACCGCGTTGCCCAGGAAGATATCGACACCTTCATCACCGGCGAAGCCCCGCACTGGGCCGCCGTCGCTGCTGAAGAACTTGGTATGAATCTTTTCCTCGGCGGACATTACGCCACGGAAGTCTTTGGCGTGAAGGCGCTGGCATCGCACTTGTCGAAACGATTTCGGATTCCATGGGAATTCATCGACTGCCCAACGGGAATGTGACCGGGGCACAGCGAACGTTGGAGACGGCCCGCCCCCGGGCCGCCTGCGACGCGAGGGCGCGTCGGCTCCAGAAGATGGCAGTGCTACTAGCTTGTATCGCGCCGGT
>DATBDI010000211.1:0-2945 GCA_036270025.1 Candidatus Udaeobacter sp.
CCGACGAATGTGAGCAAGTTGGAACGAGCAAAATCTTGCGTCGCTGTCATTCTGAGCGAAGCGAAGCTACAACGCAGCCCCGAAAGCTTTCGGGGCGAATGGTCGGCCAAGCAGCGAACGAATCCCGAGATGTTCGAAAGCCTAGCCTCATGCTTCGCATTTCGTTGCAGCGATTCCGCTCAACATGACAGGATGCTGAGCAGAAGCGTTGTGACTACGATTACCGCCGATTCACTGTCAGGGCGTCGGCGTATTTGAGTCGCGATCTGTCGTCTGTTCTTCAGTCGTTTGGGTCTTCGCTTTGCTGGCGCTCTTACTGGACTTGTGGTGCGTCTTTTGAGCAGTCTCGGATGCTTTTTCGCCTGTGCCATCGACGGTTTGCCTTGTTTTTCTAGCTACGGTCTCGGCAGTCTCTTTTGTTTTCTTGCCCACCGTTTTAGCGGTCTCCTTTGTTTTCTCACCTACTGTTTCGAGTCCGTCTTTAATCGTTTCCCCTGCTTTCTTCGCGCCGTGCTTGACGTCTTGAACCACGCCCTCCTGGCCGAACGCAGTCAGCGCGGCCATCGCAACCAAAGCAGCAATCAAACTCGTAATTTTCATGTTCCCTTCCTCCTGTTGATTCCCTCCTACTATCGGATCGAATGAGGCAGCCCATTCGCGCGCACGACCAACGCGCGTTGATCTAAATTGGCTCCTATCCTCCGCTACTTGGGCAGGGTCGGCTGCTCGTGCGGACCACAACACGTGCGGCGGTAAATGCAGGCAAGCATGGACAGAGAGACGCCGAAAAGATAAAGCGTCGCGATCGATCCGTAGGCAAATGTGAGGCGTGTCGGTCCCACCGTTTCATAACGGCGTGGGCTCGCCCCAATTCGTTCGTTGCTATACACGACGCGACCGCAGCGGCGAAGTCGCCGAAAAAATTCGACGTCTTCCATGAGCGGCACTTCTGGAAATCCCCCAGCGTCAACAAAGGCTGTTCGCCGGCAGAACATTCCATGATCGCCGCATCGCATCCGGAGCAGGAGCCCTGCGTAATGCGCAAAGCCATCCGTCAGTCGGTATACGGCGGGCGCGGCCGGCAGGCGGATACGGAAGAAACCGCCACAGACTTCTGGATTGCTCATTATCCGCCCAATCTCATTCAAAGATTCCAGCGGCACTTCGGCGTCGGCGTGCAAAAACCACAAAATATCGCCGCATGCGGCATCGGCTCCGGCATTCATTTGTTTGGCACGACTGCGCTCGCCGTTTCGGATAACTTGATTGCAGAAGCCTTGCGCCAGTTGGTCGGTGCCGTCAGTGCTCCCGCCATCGACCACAATAATTTCCGCCCCACGAGTTCGCTCGCGTAGATTCGACAGAAACGGGCGTATCAATGGCGCCTCATTAAAGACCGGAATAATAATGGAGACCTGCATCGGAGATTTTGGCTAAACTTCTCTTCGCGCGACAGTGCGCCAGAGACGTTTCTCAAAATAAAATGTTTGCTCGATGCGTCTCTTCGGCGAATAGAATTCAACAAACCAGAAACTCATATGATCGCAAAAATCATTATCGCAGCAGCCATTACATTATTCTTTACGCCGGCACCGGCGCTCTTTTCACAGGAGCATCCAGAGCATCCGAAAGCAGGCGGCGCCAAAAAACAGGTTAGCACGGCTGACATTTCTGCCGGGATAAAGAAGCATATCACTGCCGAGACGAGCAAAAGCGGTGGAAAATTCCCCGTGAAATACGAAGGCCAGGAACTCTCTCTCGATCTAGTAAAGGTCCACGACGATCGATTGCAGGACCTTGGCGGCGGGAAATATTTCGCCTGCGTGGATATGAAAGGAACCGATGGAAAGACTTACGACATCGATTTCTTTCTAACTGGGCAGCCGGGCAAAATGACAGTCACTGACACGGCGGTGCACAAGATCGACGGCAAACCGCTTTACAATTGGAAAGAAGAAAACGGCAAATGGAACAAAGTGCCGACCAGCTAATCCCAAGATAATCAATTGATGATGCGTCCTGTCGTTGTTCCAGTTTTCTTGCTAGTTGGCGCGCTCACAATTCATGCCGCCGGTGAGCCCGGCATCATTAAAGGCTCCGATGAATTCGAGTTTGTTTATCGCGTCAAACTTCCCGAAATCACAGGCTCCGCTCGCATCTGGATACCGCTCGCGAAGACAGATTCTTTCCAAAATGTAACTGTGGAAGAACAGAACATCCCGATGAAATGGGACAAGGTTCAGGACCGCGATTACGGCAACGACATTTGCGTGGTCAATGCGCAGCCGCAGGACAGTGGCAAAACTATCGAGCTGCGATACAAGGTGGTGCGCAAGGAAAAAGCCGCCTATGCGGCAGGCAATGCAGACGCCGCGCGGTATCTTCGCCCGGAAAAATTGGTGCCGGTAAACGAAACGTTCAAGACACTTGCTGAGAAAGCCGTAGCCGGAAAAACCGATGACTTCGAACGGGCGAAAGCTTTGTACGATCATGTCATCAGCCGCATGCGGTATGATAAATCAGGTACTGGTTGGGGCCGCGGAGACGCCGTCTACGCGTGCGATGTCCGCACCGGCAATTGTAGTGATTTCCACGCGTACTTCATCGCTTTGTCGCGAAGCATCAACATACCCGCACGTTTCGCCATCGGTGCGACCATTCCAGCTGACAAGAATGAAGGCAAGATTGAGGGCTACCATTGCTGGGCCGAATTTCTCGCGGATGGCCAGTGGGTACCAGTAGACATCAGTGAAGCGTGGAAGAGCCCGAAGCTGGCCGATTATTATTTTGGGCATAATCCGGCCAATCGGTTTGAACTGACCAAGGGCCGGGATTTGGTGGTCGATCCGGAACCTGAAAGCGGACCGATCAATTTTCTGGTGTACCCGCTGCTTGAGATGAACGGCGAGGTTATGAAACCCGAGACCACTTTCGAGTTCCGGCGG
>DATBDI010000212.1:0-8576 GCA_036270025.1 Candidatus Udaeobacter sp.
TATGAAAAAACTTATCAGTTTATTGACAAGCTGTTCGCTGATGCTGGCTGGGGTCGCGTTGGCGCAACAACCAGTCGAACAGCAGTCACCATCAAAGAACAAGCCCGCCCCGGCGAAAGCGCACCCCGCTGAGACACACCCCAAGGTCAATGCGGCGCAGCCTCACGCTCCAAATGCGACGCAGCAGCAGCATGGTGCAATGCAGCAGCAGCAGCAGCATGGAGCAATGAAGGAACATGGAGCTGCGAATCAGCCCGGCGGAATGAAGCAACACGAAGCTACGACTCAGCACGGAGCCGCGAATGAACCCGGTGCGGGAAAAGGCCAGAAAGCTGCAACGCACCAGGAATCTGCGACCGCCCCGGGAACGAATGTGTCCGGTCAAGCGGCGAGCGCGCAAACGCCCACCGCGAGGCAGCAGCGAGTTGAGGAGCGGAAGAAAGGGACGAAGGGCCAGGCGGCAGCGGCAAAGACCTCCGCCAACCAGCCAGCGCCGAACGCAGGTGCGGCAGGTGCAACTCAATCAGGTGCGGCAGCAGGCCAGCACAATATGCAGGCTAATGCTGGGGCCAAGGCGAAGAAGCCCGATCCGCAAAAGGTGCAGCAGATCAAATCGCAGCATGCGAACTTCCGTGCGCAGCCAAAGCCACAACAGGTTCCGGCGGTTACCTACAACCAGAATTATCGGATTCAAGGAGCCGAACGTTGGCAGGGGGCGCAATACCAGGCATTCCGCTCGTATCATCCGGAATGGCACGATCAGGGATGGTATCACTCGCATTTCAACCGCGTGGAGCTGATCGGTGGCGGTTACTATTTCTTCAACAATGGTTACTGGCTTCCGGCATGGGGTTACAGCCCTTCGGAGCAATATTATGCTTACGACGGACCGATCTATGTCGGTCAACACGCTGAGCCGCCGGATAAGGTGATCGCCGACGTGCAGGGCGTGTTGCAAGAGATGGGCTATTACAAGGGTGAAGTGGATGGATTGCTCGGTCCGCTGACACGCGAGGCGCTGGCCGCCTACCAGGCCGACCAGGGACTCACCCAGACAGCGGCGATCGACGAGCCGACGCTCGGTGCCCTCGGGATGAGCTAACAACAAACAAGGTTAAACAGTTAAATTTGAAAAGCCGCCGGGCATTAATGCCTGGCGGCTTTTCTTTGTTGCGTTTGCTTTTAATTTCCGAAGCCTCCTTCGCTCGAAGCGACCACGGGCCGGAGATGGGAAATTATGACGTGGGAAATAGGGAAATCAGGAAAGCGGAAGGAAGAAGGGCATTACGGATCAGGAGAAACTAATCAGGAAGCCAGGAAAGCGGGAAGGCGACGCGTGAAGCAGGTTTCCAATCGCGAGCTTACCCAGATTTACCAAATCAAACGCGGTCGAAATTTTTTACCGTCTTCGAAGGCTGCGCCTCTAGTTTGGCGGTTCCACGCGCTTGACGCCTGCGAATTGATCGAAGTCGCGATCGAACGAAGCGATCGCAATGGATTCGGCAGTGGCGACCGCAGCATGGTATGCGTCCACGAAATTCACATCGGTTTGCGCAAAACTCCGCAATGCGCTCAGCAGGGTTGCCTTGTTTTCGACTTCAATTCCCGCAGAATCGATCAGGTCTTTAAGGGCAGCAGAAATCGCATTGCGATCCAGCGAATAAAAGGACTGCAACACCCAGACGGTTTCAGCAAGCGCGAGGTCCGTCACAACCAGAGTGACATCGCCAGCCGCGGCACGAGCAAACAATTTTCGGCTGCGAGGCGAATGTGCTGGATGATCGCCGGTGAGAAAGCGAACGATGACGTTGGTGTCGAGTAGCAGCCTCGACATCAGACGCCCTTTTTCTTCCAGCGCCGAACGATATCGCGTTCGACCGCAGCGCGCATTTGCGCCTGGGTGGGCGGCGGCCCTTTACGACGAATGCGAGATTTGAAGGTCGCATAGAGCTCGTGCACGGAAGGCGCCGGTTTGATGGCGACCTTTCCGTCTTCCACCTCGTACAGAATGCGGTCATTTTCTTTCAGGCCAAGCAGTTTTCGAATGTCTCGAGGGATAGTCGTTTGTCCTTTGCTCGTCAGTGTTGACTCTGCCATGCGTTCCTTACTTCGAGGAATCTTCCTTACTTGCCATCGGAATCAAGGCAAAAGTAATGTTTTCCTGCAATCAGTTATCGAGGACGCTAACGGGAGCGCGTCCGAGCATTGCGACGGCTGTTTGACGTTTGAACGCAAAGGGAAGAGAACGAAGGCACATGAAAGCAATTCGGGTGCGCGAGTTTGGCGGTCCGGAAGTTTTGCGGCTGGAAGAAGTGCCGGCGCCGCGGCCTGGTCCGGATCAGGTGCTCGTTCGAATGCACGCGATCGGCGTGAACCCAGTGGAGACTTACATACGCGCGGGAACCTATGCGCGATTGCCGGCTTTGCCCTACACACCAGGCAACGACGGCGCGGGCGTGGTCGAGCAAATTGGCGACTCCGTCACGGAGTTCAAGGCGGGTGATCGTGTGTACACTGCGGGATCGATGAGCGGCACGTATGCTGAGTTTGCATTGTGCAGAACGACGCAAGTGCATCCGTTGCCGGCAAATGCTTCCTTCGCGCAAGGTGCAGCCATGGGCACGCCGTACGCGACGGCGTGTCGCGGGTTGTTCCAGCGCGCCGACGCGAAGCCGGGCGAAACAGTGCTGGTGCACGGGGCGAGCGGAGGCGTCGGAACGGCAGCAGTGCAACTGGCGCGCGCTCGCGGTCTGCGTGTGTTCGGCACCGCGAGCAGTGAAGAAGGACGCACCCTGGCACGCGAACAAGGCGCGCACGAGGTGTTCGATCATCGCGCGCCTGATCATTTCGAGCAGATTATGAAGGCCACCGGGGAGCGAGGTGTTGACGTCATCGTGGAATTGCTCGCGAATGTGAATCTCGGGAAAGACCTGACGATTCTTGCGAAGGGCGGCCGCGTTGCGATCATCGGGAGCCGCGGCCGGATCAAGATCGATCCGCGCGACACGATGCAGCGCGACGCCGATATTCGCGGGATGGTGCTGCCGAACACGCCGCCGGCAGAGTTGGCGAGTATTCACGCCGCGCTCGTGGCCGGTTTGGAAAACGGGACGTTGCGTCCGGTGATTGGCAAAGAATTTCCGCTGGCCGAAGCGGCCCAGGCGCATCGCGCGGTGACTGAATCGGGAGCATTCGGGAAAATCGTGCTGGTCCCAAAGAACTAATCAGGCAACTAGGAAAGCCGGACGTTGCGTTCGAGTCACAATTTGTGAACTTGAAATGCTATCTCCCTCCAGCAAGGATCTTTGCGCCAACGGGCGAGTTTCAAAGTCGCAAACCTGACGCTACTGTAGGTCTTCCCTCGACAGGACTTGTCTATGGAATTTCATCAGTTGCGTTATTTTGTCGCGGTGGCGGACGAGGGAAGCTTTTCGCGCGCGGCCGCGAAGGTGCGCGTGGCTCAGCCTTCGCTCAGTCAGCAAATTCGAAAACTCGAAGCCGAGGTTGGTCAGCCGTTGTTCGACCGTCTGCCGCGTTCAGTCATGCTGACAGAAGCAGGGCGTTGTTTGCTCGAGTACGCGCGGCAAATTTTAGCGTCGGTCAGTGATGCTCGACGTTGCATCGACGAGTTCCAAGGCGAAATCGCCGGCAGAGTCGCCGTGGGTGCAATTCCCACCATCGCGCCCTACGTGCTCCCAGAGTTGGTCATTACGTTCCAGGAACATTATCCGCAGGTGACGCTCGAAATTGTCGAGGACGTGACCGATGGCATCACGCGACGCATCGAAGCTGGCGAGCTGGATGTCGCGCTGGCGTCCACCTGCCAGCAGAGTCCCAGTCTGAGACGCGAACATCTCGCGAAAGAACCGTTGCTTGCGCTTTTGCCCGAGGGACATCCTTTGGCAAAGAACGACGTGCTGGAATTCGACGATCTCAAAGCGCAGAGGTTCCTGCTCCTGCATGAGATGCATTGCCTCTCACAACAGGTGCATTACCTCTTGGACTCCCGCCGACTTCGTCCCGAAATCGCGCTGGCCGGCAGCCAGCTCAGCACGATCGCGAACATGGTTGCGGCGGGCATCGGCGTCTCAATTGTTCCTCAAATGATGGTGAGACATCATGGCACGCCTGGATGCGTGACTGTGGCGTTCGCGCCGCCGGTTCCGGAGCGTGAGCTGAACGTTCTTTACAATCCGCTTCGGTTTCAGAGTAAAGCGGCCGCAGCGTTCCGTGAGGAAGCCGCCTCTGCTTTTTCGACCGACGATTCGTCAGTTGCTGCCGAAGCGAAGCAATAAGTCGGTTATCTCATCTTCTCCAGAGCCGCGGCTAGCAGCGAAAGCATCGGCCAAACGGCTAGGATCACGAGCACTCCAAGGCCGGCGAACTCAGGCAAATAATGCGGTCGCGCTCTCTGCACGTATCGGGTCTCGATGAACCGTGCAATGCGCCACCACAGTGGCATTGTAGTTTTCATGTTATCAACCGACCACAACCCATCAGCGAATTGAAAGACTTTATGCGTCTACTAGGGATAGGAACTGCCTATGACGGACAATTAAGAAGTAAAAAGTAAGAAGTCGGACAGCTGGATGTCGGAAAGGAATCAGGTGCTACACGGAGAGCATCGTACCGCGGCAATTTGGGCTGCCGCAGTGGCAGGCAAACGTGCTTTTTGATTGTTCCGTCACCGGTTCGTCGATTTCCAACGCGTAATCATAAAAGAGTTCCTCGCCGCCTTCGATATTGCGCTTTGCGTAAATAAAGATGCGGTCGTCTTCCTCTATGGCTTCGCAATTCGCATCGCAGCAATGGTTGATCCAGCGGGCTTCGTTTCCGCCGATCGTTGGATCGATGACTTCACCGTTTTCGAGCCCGAAAATGAATGTGTGTGGGTCGTTCTCGTCGTCGGGAGCGGCTTCCCAGGAAACGCGTTGGCCTGTGTATTCGATAATGCGAGTGCCTTCGGAAATAAACTGCGTGGCGTAAACGCCGCGACCGTGCACACCGGATTCGCGAACTTCGATGCGTCTGTCTGGTCGGTCCTTTTTAATTTTACCTTCGTCCTTGTATCTTGCCGAAAAGCTACTCCTCGATTGCGCCGCTTATCTTTCGCAGGTGTTCACGAAATGCGTAACTCGGATCCGCCGCCCGCTTCTCCAGATATTGCGCAAACTGCAGTTGTTCCCGCAACGAGCGCCCGTCTTTTATTGCCTCGGCCTGCCGCCGTTCCCGCTGCCAGATTTCGTGCGCGACGCGCAGCAAATCGTCGAGAGGATCCGCAGCGGTAAACACACATCCATCATCATCGGCAAACACAACGTCGGTGCGTTCGACTGTGAAGTCGCCGAAGCGAGCGGATTGCAAGGCTGAAGCGTCACGCGGGTCGAGTCGTTGTGGTCCGGAAGGACATACTCCGTAGCTAAAAATTGGCAGAGCAATCTGCCGTAACTCTGGCGTGTCACGGTGTGCGCCCCAGACTACGATGCCAGCCAACCCGCAGTGTTGAGCCTCCAGCGCGGTTAAATCGCCGATGCAGCCTTCATCCAGCCGACCGTCATTGTCGATGACGAGAACATCGCCAGGTTGCGCGCCTTGCATTGCTTCCAGAAAGACATCGACGCTTCCAAAGTGCCTGACCGGCAGCGCCGGGCCTGCAATACGTTGATTTGGCGTGATCGGACGAATGCCAGGCGGACTGATTCGGAACGGAATCTTCAAGCGCATGGCAGCATCGGCGATCAGCGGCGTCGAAAGTTCAGCAAAAGCTCGAGACAGCGATTTCATAGCAAAGAGCTTTTCTTGATTAATCCTTCTTAATTTTACTTCTTACTTCTTCCTGTCCCTTCGTTTTGCGCCAGATTACGTCCTCGTTGTTACGACGATCGATCAGTGCATCCAGTTTACCAGTGTCCGCGTAGCGAAAGAGAATTCTTCCTTCGACACCTTTGCGGAAGAAAATTTCTGATGTTTCCGAAAGCAGTTGCTCCTTCTTGCCATTGCGTTCGATGAACAACCTATCGCCTTCGGCAGTCACGGATCGCGTTTGGCCGGGCGCCAGTTCGTACGTGCCGATGTAGTCAGCAAACTTTTGTGGATCCGCTTTTCCTACCGCCGGATCTTCGTAGTAACGATGCGCCTGGCTGGCGATGATTTGCCAATTGCCGTTGCGCTGCAGCCACGTGTCCGTGATGTGATAACGCGCTTCGAGATTTTGCCCGAAGATCGTCTCGGTCTCGTTCGCGTCGTAACTGAGTATCGCCGCGTTGCCGATTATCCGGCTCTGGGCGTTCTGAATGTTTATGGTTCCGGAATACCCAGCCGGCAGAGGAGTGATGTCGGCGATCAGTTTCGGCTTGTCGAAAACACGGCCTTTCTCGTCGGCGAAGATGCAGTCGTCGGCGAAATATTTTTTCCAGGGCGCTTGATTACCGGAAGGAATGGCGTCGTAAAGCTCCTGGGTACGATGAACCAGTTCGTCGTGCGTAATCGGAACATCTGCGGCGCAGGCGAGCGTAACGCGGAGAAGAATATCAAGAGCGCGAATTTCACAACGTCGAATGAAGAACTAAGAATCAAGAAGTAAAACTTAACAAACTAAGCAACACGGAGGCGTGATGAAAATTACAGCACAGGAACGATCGCGGCTTGACGCGCTCGATGCAGGTTTGCGGGCCGACAATGTCCGCGAGCGAATTCGCTCAACTATAAAACGCGTTCGCGCGGAGCTGGTCCGCAAGCAAGAGGCGGTAATGACTTGGGAACCGATTCCGCTGAGCGTTTTCGGTCGGCGATTACCGCCGGAGATTTGCTCTGCGTGGGTGTTTGTGCTGCGCGCTGGCGCGGACACTGGACCGGAACGGCATCCGAACAGTCATCAACGTATGATGTCGTTCGAGGGCAGCGGCGACATGCAAACTGGCGAGCCAGCAAATTGGCGATCGAATATTTTAGTTAGCGACCCGGAGGCGCCGGTGGAACGCCGGTGGATCTCAATCCCGCCAAATGCCTGGCATCGTCCGGTGGTGGGTAAAGACGCGGATTGGGCAGTTGTTTCGTTTCACACCGTCGGGGCTGAGGAATTGATTGAAGAGCGGCCAGATGAATCTGGCAAAAGCGGAACGAAACAGATGAAGTACCTGGCGGAAAAGTAAGAAGTAAGAAGGCAGAATTAATAAAGCGCTTCGGCAAGCAATTCCGCCATATGCTTCGGATGCGCGTTGCTGAGATCGGCGATTTGATGGCGGCAACTAGTGCCTGAGGCCACGATTTGGGTGCCGGGGGGCTGCGCGTCGATGTTGTTGACGAGACGCTCGGCGACCTGGACCGAAACCTCATATTTTTCGGCGCGCGCACCGAATGAGCCAGCCATTCCGCAACAGGCCGTGTCGAGCACTGTCGCTCTTCGCCCCGGTAAACGTTCCGCCAGTCGCTTCATGAATCCGGGATTCAGAATTGATTTCGCGTGGCAGTGTGGATGAATCGCGATGTTCATCGAGCCATTCTTGAATTGAAGCGCATCGGCTTCGCGCGCGAGTAAATCATCAACGAATTTTTCAAACAGAAAGCAGCGGCTCGCGACGCTTTCTGCGTTCTGGATCTTTAGCTCGCGATAATCTTCAACGAACATCGACCAGCACGAGGGCTCGAGAAAGAGGATCGGAACGCCAGTGAGTTGCGAGTTGCTTGCCGCGCCGTAGCCCGGCGAAGGCGGGAGCGTTGCTTGCCGAGTCGTAGCCGAGCGAAGACTGGAGAGTTGAGAGACGTTGTGTTGTCCGAGTTTTGCGGCGGCATCGAGGTTTCCCACGCTGAATGCCGGGCGCCCACAACAGTGGCGATTGTTAACGAGTGACACTTCAAGCCCAAGCGCTTCGAGCACTTTCACGGCGGCAATGCCGATGTGCGGTTCGTGATAGCGCACAAAAGTATCGTCCCAAAGGATGACGTGGCCGCGGCTGTAGCCGCTGGCGTTGACGGCGGCTCCCGCGCGCGTGGCAAATCCTTGCTGCCGGCCGGGGTCACCGCCCCCGGCTACAGCGCGTTTCGAAAACCATTTGTCGAAACGTTCGCGTGCATAGTGCGGCAGCGAACGCTTCGCTGAGATACCGAGCACTGTCTCCATCAGCACACGCACCGGTTTGAAATCGAGAAGTGGATTTGCCAGCCACGGCATGGCACAGCCGATTCGGCTCAATAAATCAACGTTGCTGAAGATTCGTTCGCGCAAAGGCAAGCCGTCGCGGCGCCACCGCGCGTAAAGCATCTCGGCCTTCAACAGCGCAAGATTCACGTTCGACGGACACTCCGGTGTGCAACCTTTGCACGAGAGACAGTTGCTGAGCGCGGCGTCCAGTTCGTCGGATTTCAACGGATCATTTCCGTTCACACGCAGCTCGAGCGCGGCGCGAATAATGTTGGCGCGCCCGCGCGTGGACATTACTTCTTCGCCGGTGGCCATGAATGTTGGGCACATGATGTCGCTCTGTTTCAGACAGCCGCCGCATCCGTTGCATTGCTCAAGATTGCCGATGAACGAACGGTCCTTGAACGCGAACGCGAGCACCGGCTGGAATGGAAGG
>DATBDI010000213.1:0-4780 GCA_036270025.1 Candidatus Udaeobacter sp.
CGACTCCGCGAAAATCAGATAGCGCTACGAGGCCGGCGGCAGAAGCCGTTGTCAGGACGCACTAGGGGCTCAAGTCCAGCATCGCCTTACCCGTCGCAACATCAGCCGGCACAGACACGTGATCGTGAAAGTCAAGCCAGCGACCGTCCGACTTGCGAAATAATGACGTGAACCGGACCCAGAAACTATACTTGTTACCCCGCTTCAGCGTTCCGCTGATTAGTTCCAAGCCAGCGGCATAGCCAAGATCGCCAGTCGCGCCGACATGCAGATCGCGGACCTCCACTTTCAAATCGCTGTCGTATTGAGAAAAGAATTGCTGGTAATCGGCGCGATATGCCGCTTTACCGATGTATTGAAGCGGCGGCACCAGATCGTACGCGATCACGTCGTCCGTGTACAGCGCCATGACCGCATCTGCATCCTTGGTGCTGAACGCTTTCGTCCATCGCTCCAGCCACGCGCGAATTTCCTTCGTTGCAGCATCATCGGCAGCTGCGGGCGCAGCCTTGTTCGTTTGCGCGTCGGCCGTAGTCGATGCGAGTGCGATGAGAAAGCAAAAGAGAACTATCAATGGTTTCATACTGTTCTATCGCGTCCGATGCAGCAGTAGCGCGGCAGTCAGGAACGGAAATTTTTGGATTTATTTCTGATCGAACGATGTCACACGGAGCACGCGAAGCGAAACCGGTTTGCCATCGCGACCAATGTCCCGTTTTTCAACATCGAACTCGACGACGGAGGCCGTTGTGAGCGAGCCGCCGCCGTTTTCCTGATACTCAATCTTGTAATGATCGCCTTTCGATTCGAGAACGCGATACCGCATGAATCCGTTCCCATCCGGCATGGGAGATCGCAGCCATTCGCCGTCTTGTTTCAGGTCATCATCATTGAATTGGTTTCCGTTTTTCTCCACGGCATCCAGATTGATTTCAGTCACCACCGGACTCTCGGAATCCGAGATCCGGCAATTGATCATGCTAAAAACTTTCGGGTGAATCTTCAGCGCGGGAATTTTTTGCGACGGCGCAGCGCTTGCACCCCCTGTGTCATCCCGAACCGGATGAAGTGATTGAACAATTTTCCCAAAGTCTGCCAGGGTAATTCCAGTAGCGGAAAACCCGTGGAATCTGCCGAGCGTAGCCTGGGTCAGCGGAGCATCCGATTTTTCGTCGTCAATGTTCGTGTCGCTCACCCAGTTCGCAATGATTTCATCCTTGCGGCCGTCTTTTCCTTTTGGCCGGTAAATCAGATACATCGGGCCAAACGGCGATGTGATCTCAGTTTCTTCCGCGTTCTCCTCGTCAGCCATGATGTTGCGGTCCCCGATGCCTTCCCATGCCGACTCGATCGAGAATGTCGCCTTCCCGTCATTTCCATATTCAATCGCATACAGTGGCACCGCCTGCTTTGGATTGTGGTCATCGCCCTCCATCTCGTCGTACGTGATATCGACTTTGTTTAATTGGAAACCTTCAGGCAGATACGAAGGGACAAAGCAAATGATCTCCAATTTCTTCAGATCATCCAGCGTCGCGGCGTGAGAACATGGGAGCGGTGACGCGAATGCGACAACGCTAACCAACAGCAAACGAAAATGCGTACGCATACTAAAGAGCCGGATGAAGCGCCGAAGTTAGCATACTGGAGGCGCGCAGAGCCAGACACTTGTCTCGGATGCTGTGTTTCCTTGTGGCTCTGTCGTGCGTTTGTCAGGATCGCGGCATGAAGCATTTTCTTCTGGCGTGTTTGTTTCCCATGACATTAGCAGCACAGACGATGCAGCAGTTAACTGAACAGCTCGGTAAAACTGTTCTTTACGGAGACGTCGCTCTTTCACCTGACGGCAAATACGTCGCCTGGGTCCAATCCACCGCCGCCTCAACGTCGAAACAGACTTACGTTCGCGAGATTTCCGGAAACGCGCTGGCCAAGCTCGTCACCCTTTCCATCAACGGGGACAGAACCGACTTCGACCCTGCGTGGTCTCCCGATTCCAAGACGCTCGCATTTTTGTCCAGCGCCGGTGAACAACAGCAGCGGCAACTCTGGACGGTGAACGCTGCTGGTTCCGATCCGCAGAAGCTTACGAATCTGAACGGATATGCAGGGCGGCCGCGTTGGTCGCACGACGGAAAACAGATCGCCTTTCTGTACATCCAAGGCGCTGGTGGGGGCGGCCCGTTGATGGCTGCGCCGAGGACAACTGGCGTGATCGACACGGCGATTCACAATCAACGGATTGCAGTTGTCGAGGTCGCGACCGGCAAACTGCGGCAGGTCTCACCAGCAGAAATTCACGTTTATGATTACGATTGGTCACCGGACGACGAAATGTTTGTGGCAACTGCGGCACCTGGCCCCGGCGACAACAATTGGTGGATCGCGCAAATTTACGCGGTCGACATCGCCATGGGAGAGGCGAAGTCAATCTATAAGCCCTCACTCCAGGTGGCTGTCCCACGCTGGTCTCCAGACGGCAAGTCGATCGCGTTCATTGAAGGTTTGATGAGTGATGAAGGATTTCATGGTGGCGACTTGTTTACCATGTCAGCTGACGGTCGCGATGTGCAGAACCGCACGCGTGGTCGGAAAGCCTCGGCCAATTCATTCTTCTGGCTGGCACCCGATCGCATTCTGTTGATCGAATATGCCGGTGGTGGCAGCGCGATTTCCGAGTTGAACCTGTCGGACAATTCCACCCGAACACTCTGGAAAGGCCCGGAAGGCATTCACGCGTTCGGAAATTTTCCTGATTTTTCCATTTCCAAAGATGGCGACATCGCCGCTGCGGAACTTAGCACCTACAACTCGCCGCCGGAGATTTTTGCCGGTCCGCCTGGTGAATGGCGCCAGCTCACCAACAACAACGTCGCGTTGCGAGCAAGCTGGGGTAAAGCCGAAAGCGTTGAGTGGACGAACGAAGGATTCACCGTTCAGGGCTGGTTAGTCCCGCCGGCGAAACTCGAAGCTGGCAAGAAATGTCCAATGGTCATGCTCATTCACGGTGGGCCGTCCAGCGTCACGACGTCAGAGTGGCCGGCGTCCTTTGGAATGTCTCGCGCGATTGTCGCCGCTCTCTCGGTACGCGGTCATTACGTTCTGCTTCCGAACCCGCGTGGAAGCTACGGGCAGGGAGAAGAGTTCACGCGCGCAAACGTGAAAGATTTCGGGCACGGCGATCTGCGCGACAATCTCGCTGGAATCGATGCGGTGGTAAAAGAATATCCAATCGATGCTGCGCGACTCGGCGTCACCGGCTGGAGTTACGGCGGATTCATGACCATGTGGACTGTCACGCAAGCGGACCGCTTTCACGCCGCCGTTGCGGGCGCTGGCATTGCGAATTGGCAAAGTTATTATGGCCAGAACCTGATCGATCAGTGGATGATCCCATTCTTCGGCGCACCGGTTTACGACGATCCAGCCGTTTACGAAAAGAGTTCGCCAATTCGCTTCATCAAAAACGTGAAGACACCCACACTCGTGATCGTCGGTGAGCGCGACGCGGAATGTCCCGCGTCACAGTCTTACGAATTCTGGCACGCGCTAAAGACGCTCGGCGTGCCAACCAAACTCATTGTTTATTCCGGTGAAGGCCATCTGTTCATCGATCCGAAGAATCAAATTGAACGGCTGGAACAGACCGTCGCGTGGTTCGATAAATATCTGCGCTAATTCCCCGTGTAATGATCGCGGGCCGCGAGGAAATTATTCAGAAAGTAGCCATTACCAGCGAAGCATCGGCGAATTGAAACAAATCTTCGTGAAGCTTTACAAGCTCGAACCCAAAGTCATTGGCAATCGTTAGCAACAGCAGGCTGCTATATTTCATCCTGCTACGCGTCGCTGCCAGCATCCATTCCGCCGCCCGTCTGGTTAATTCCGGTGCTTTTGTCAGGCCGAGCTTCTCCTTAATGTGTTGCCGATGCGTTTCGATTGTTTTTATACTCAGCTGCAACTCTTCAGCAACACGGGACGTTCCTAAGCCACTTCCAATTAATCGAAACACCTGCAGTTCACGATCACTCAACTGCGCGCAGCGATCTCGCGGCGTCTCGATCGATCCTCGGGCCAGCATCTGCAAAAGTGCACGGGCTACCGTTGCGCTCACATAGAACTCGCCGGCGGCGATTCGCTCTAGAGCCTGCAGCACTTCGCTGGTTTCATCCTGCGTCACGATGTAACCACACGCACCAGCCCTGAACGCGCGCTGCACTGAGAGCGCGTCCTCCCGTGCCGTGAGGACGAGCGTGCGTGCGGCCGGGTTCATTTTCCTGAAATCCCTCAGCAATGAAATGCCGTCACCGTGCTGCAGCGTTAGGCTGAGAATCACCAGGTCCGGCTGGATTTCGGTAAACAAACGCCGCGCAACGGGCGCCGAGCTCGTCTCGCCAACGACTTTGAAACCGCGACTCGATTTGAGCAAGGTCGTTAGGCCGAAACGAGTTACTGGCGCGTGATGCACTACCAGCACCGACAGTGTTTTAGGGGAGATCATGATGCACTTCGTACGAGGGCCGTTGGTCTTTTATGAAAAACAACAAAGCCTGGCAAGAGGTAAATCCACTTAGAAATACGTCGTCCGGATGCTAGATGCTTTGGGATTGCCCCGACAATTTGCATCTCCAGCAACCGGCGGTTGACCTGAGGCAAAATTCAGGGATTTGCCCCGATAGACACTAGGCCGAGGCTTCGATTTAATTGCAATCAAACCAAGGACACCAATCAAACGAGACAACATAGTCGTTAAACAGATAATCGTAGCGCACTTTTAATT
>DATBDI010000214.1:0-1791 GCA_036270025.1 Candidatus Udaeobacter sp.
GGCTCATCCGCATTTTTGGTGGACAAGATCGATAAAGCATAGTCATTAAGAAATGTTTTATTCTTAAGAGGCAAATGGCTGCCTCCCCCAGCCCTTTGCGGGTCTGTCTTCCAGATGCATCGCGCCTCCGTCTGGAAAGTGTTCAGGAACAGGATGGCGTGGTCCTGATCATGGCCACCAGCACCACGAGCACTGCGGTGTGTCCTCTTTGCGGAAAGCACTCGCGTCATGTCCACAGCCAGTATTTCCGGACCTTGCGCGATCTCCCAAGCCAAGGTGCTACGGTTCGGATTTGCTTGCGAACTCGCCGTTTCTATTGCCGAGGACGGGATTGTCTGCGCCGCATCTTTACGGAGCGCTTTCCGTCGTTGGCGAACGCTCACGCCAGGCAAACCAGCCGCCATCTTGGCGCATTGGAGTGCATTGGCTACGCGTTGGGGGGTGAACCAGGCTTCCGACTTGCTGCTCAGCTTGGCATACGCGCAAGCGGAGATACGATTCTCCGAACGATCAAGCGGAGAAGCTCCATGCCGTCGCATGTGCGTGTACTCGGCGTGGATGACTGGGCTTGGCGGCGTGGTCATCGGTATGGAACCGTGCTGGTGGACTTGGAACGCCACCGGCCTGTGGATCTGTTGCCAGATAGGGAATCGGCCACGTTGGCACGTTGGCTTCGAGACCATCCAGAGGTGGAAATTATCAGCCGTGACCGGGCGGGTGCCTACGCTCAAGGTGCACGGAAGGGAGCGCCCGGCGCAGTTCAGATCGCAGATCGTTTTCACATCCTTTGTAATCTGACGCAGGCCATACGAAGCATGCTAGATCGCATGGCTACCACTCTTCATAAACTTGAGTTGCCGGCGGCCATAGCACTTCCCTGCGCCGCCAATGCTCCCGCTAAAAATGGCGATCTACTAACAGAATCCGCTGACCCAATCGTTATTGCCGCCTCGGATTCGAACCTCGCAAACGAACGCCAACAGCAATTTCAGGAAAGGCAACAACAAAGACAGGCGCGTTTCGAGGCCGTCAAAGCCGCACGTGGGCGAGGTCTTACTCATCGAGCAATTGCCGAAGAGTTCGGTCTCAATATCCAAGCTGTTCGCCGACTGTTGAAGGTCAAACAATTGGCTCCCCCCGCGCCGCGCCGACACCGGACTAGACTGGAGCCATTCCGCGAATATCTGCAACGGCGATGGTCTGAGGGGTGCCACAATGCCTCCCAATTGTTGCGTGAATTGCGTGAGCAGGGCTACGCTGGTCACCGTAGTCGCGTAAAAGAGTTCTTGCATCCCTGGCGTTCCCATCCACCGAACCCATCCTTGCGAAGGCCCAAGCTGCCCGCTATGCGGCAAGTCGCGTTTTGGCTTACAAAGCCAGCTTTGCAACGTAATGCCCTGGAAGAGCAATGGGTGAAAGCGTTGGCGGAGAGGGACTCAAGAATCGCAACAGTCGCACACTTTGCCCAAGAATTTCGCAACCTGTTTCGCGATCACGATGCGAGCGCATTACCTGCCTGGCTCAACCGCGCTGAGCAATCAGGCATTCCCGAACTCCGCGGATTCGCCTCCGGCATTCGTCGCGATCAGATAGCGGTCATAGCGGCCCTCCAGCATCGCTGGAGCAACGGACAAGTGGAAGGGCAGGTTCACCGCCTCAAACTTCTGAAACGTCAGATGTACGGTAGGAGCGGCTTTCTGTTGCTGCGCAAGCGGGTTCTGCCGTTCGTGGATAACGCTCCCGAATCAGCGCCCCGAGCTCCGTGACCTCCATCAAAAATGCGGATGAGCC
>DATBDI010000215.1:0-1548 GCA_036270025.1 Candidatus Udaeobacter sp.
CCGAATCGGTTGGCGGTCGATTCTGTGCCGAGGGACAATGGCATGGGAGCCGTCACATGGGTCAACCGGTGGAGATCACTCGCCTGGAGCATTCGGCGTCGGAGCTTCGAGCCTTCGCGGCGAAGATCAAGGATGCGGCGATCGCGCGGCGTCTTCTGGCGCTTGCCCTGGTGCTGGAAGGCCACTCCCGCGAGCTGGCGGCAACGATGAACGGCATGACCCGACAGACCTTGCGTGACTGGGTTCATCGCTACAATGCCGAAGGTGTGGCCGGTCTGCGGTCCGACACTGGCGGTGGGGCCGCGCCGTTGCTGAGCGCGTCTGAACTGGAGGAGCTGAGGGCGATCGTGATTGAGGGGCCAGATCCGGAGCGGCATCGGGTGGTGCGTTGGCGCCGGATCGACCTGTGTGAGGAGGTTGCCCGGCGTTGGTCGGTGCGAGTGTGCGAGCAAACCGTTGGCCGATGGTTGCGTCAGCTCCGCATGACGCGCCTGCAACCGCGGCCGGTGCATCCGAAAAAGGATCCCGCGGCCGAGATCGCTTTTAAAAAAACTTCGCTCAACTGGTGAAGGAAGCCTTGCCGGCGTCGGCGGCGGGCCAGGCCATTGAGATCTGGTTTCAGGATGAAGCCAGGGTCGGCCAGAAAGGATCGCTTGAGTATATCTGGGCTCCGATCGGCTCGCGTCCGCGCGCGGTGCGGGATAACCGCCATGATTCCGTCTATTTGTTTGGCGCGCTGTGCGCCTACCGGGGGGTGGGCGCCGCGATCATCATGCCGGCGGCCAACACCGAGGCGATGAACGAGCATCTGAAGGAAATCAGTTCTCAGGTCGTACCCGGGGCGCATGCCGTTCTGGTGTGCGACGGCGCGGGTTGGCACCGGCGCGGCGGCAAGCTGAAGGTGCCGGACAACATAACCCTGCTGTCTCTGCCGCCGTATTCGCCCGAGCTGAATTTCATGGAAAATGTCTGGGACTACCTACGCGGCAATGAACTCAGCCATCTCGTCTGGGATACTTACGACGCAATGGTCGCGGCATGCGCGAATGCATGGCGGTTCCTGATCGACGACCCGGACCGGATCAGAACAATCACACATCGCCACTGGGCAACGGTCAATGCATAAGCGCGCTGGTATCAGAGCGGCATTCGTTGATCGTTTCCCCGATTTCCCCGAGGCCTGCGCTGGCGATCATTCGATCGCCGTACTGGCAGAATGTGATGTGGCTATAAGCTTTCAGGTCGTCATCGCACCAAGTCCGCTGAGGTGACTCTGACTCCAGCGTCTCCAGCTGACGGCGACACTGAGGTCTTTGCAAGATTTCGCATCCGCGATGTCCGCCCTCAACCTGCAAAGACTCAATTGGAACCCGCATCGCGATGCACGCTGAACCGCTCGATGTTATCGCCGTGCACCGTGGCGAGATGTGCGTTCAACCAGTCACTGAATCCTTTGCGTGGAACATGGATCTCAGAGTGATTGGCATCAGACACATGGATCATGTCGGGGTCATCGCGGTCGACATGAATACCGATCGCGTCCGCGCA
>DATBDI010000216.1:0-9327 GCA_036270025.1 Candidatus Udaeobacter sp.
TGAGCGTCCCCTGAATAGAATCCGAGATCCTTCGCTCTGCTCAGGATGACAAGCAGAAGCATTGATAAGATTCTAAAGCCGATGGTTCTTCGCCGGCTCAGTCGACGCATCACGATGGGCGCATTGCCCTTTTCCCGATGTAATTCACCCCTGCGGCGTCGCGAGCGTCGGCAGGACATCGTCGAGGGACTATTAGTGATCTCCGCTGGGAGCTAAGGCCGTTCTGGCCGCGGCTTCCTCCTTGCGGGCCAGGGCAATGAGTTTGCTTACGTTGTCGGGCGTGGCGTCATAGCCCGCCAGTGTCACTCCTGCAATCAGCTTGCCGACCAGCGCACCCAAGCCAACATGCGTCTCCGACCCCATGGTAACGGTGCCGGCGAAAGCCTCTTCGCCGACATTCGCTACGGAAACAGGTTTGAATCCCGGAATCTTACTCTTCTCGACAGCTTGCTTGTACGCGGACGACGCATCACTTGAGCTCTCGTACTGGTCAACCGTGATCGTGACTTTCTTCGAGCTGTCGCTGTTCGCGTAGATCACGCACCTTGTGTTTTTGGGATTGCCGACAGCGGTCGGGTTTTGCCCAGTAGTAGCTTCGCTGGTGACGTCGGGGAAGAATTCACCGACCACAGTCAACGGAACGACAAGGCTGCGCGGTAGCACGGATTCAGCCGCGTTGGTGGTGGTCCTCGACGGCGAGGATTGGCCATTTGCAGCCAGCGAGAGAGCCCCGATCAGGGCGACCGATAGTGCCGCGAGCCGTCCCAGTCGTGATCCACTACGCATGTCGCTAACACATCTCCTTGCGCTCGCTGCCTTCGTCATGTCTCTCATTATTTCACACGCTTGTTATTATTTTCGCGCTTTGTTTTGAGTTATTTGATTCCCTTGGGATCGCATCTCTGCGGATCGTCCATTCCCCGCAAAAGGAAATAGCGGCTGTAACGATCATGACGAGCACAAAAAAACACAAAGGATATTCCTTAATTCGTCGAGAACCGTTGTGATCCTTTGTGGCCTTGGTGCGATGAAATGAAAATCATTCTCGCATATTCCGGTGGCCTCGATACGTCAATGATTCTTCACCGGCTCATGCGACATCTGGGCAAGTAGGGTAAAATGCAGCTGCAATGACTCAGAGCGCTGCGCCCACGCAAAGCACCAACGCGGTGCTGATGGTCCGGCCCCGTAAGTTTTATCCGAACCCTGAGACAGCGGCCGACAACTCGTTTCAAGCTCGAGTTGATTGCGCTGCTGATGCGCTCAGCGAGGTGGCGCGAATAGAATTCGATGCGGCGGTACAAACACTCCATGCGGCTGGCGTAAACGTGAATGTGTTTGAGGACACCGCCGAGCCGGAAAAACCAGACGCGGTTTTTCCCAACAACTGGATCTCCACGCATCACGATGGGCGCATCGCCCTTTTCCCGATGTATTCAAATCTTCGGCGACGCGAGCGTCGGCAGGATATCGTCGAGGAACTACGGCAGCATTATCGGGTCACCGAGGTGATCGATTACTCGCCGTTTGAGGATGAAGGTTGCTACCTCGAAGGCACTGGCAGTCTTGTGTTCGATGACCTAAACAAAATTGCGTACGTCTCTCTCTCAAATCGCTCCAATTCGAAAATGATCCAACGCTTCGCTGATGATTTCAGCTACGAGCCGGTCACCTTCACCAGCATCGGCTCCAATGGCCAGGCGGTCTATCACACCAACGTAATGATGTGCGTGGGTACGGCGTTTGCGATGGTTGGTATGGAAATGATTGCGAACAAAGCCGAGCGGCAACGGGTGCGAGCGCGCCTGGAGAAGACCGGAAAGGTGATCGTCGAGCTATCGGCAGATCAGATCGCGAACTTCGCCGGCAATGCCATTGAACTACACAATAAAGGTGGAGAGAAGCTGCTGGTGCTTTCCAGTCGCGCCGCTTGCGCATTGAATGAGGAACAACGCGGAACATTGACCCGCTATGCGCGGCTCGTGCCGCTTGAACTCCCTACGATTGAGCTTGGCGGTGGGAGCGCGCGCTGCATGATCGCGACGATTCATCTGCCACTGCGATCGTAGCGGCGCTCTATAAAATCCAGTTGAGCGACGCCCTCGCTATTCGTTGGCCGCCTTCGGCGCGCCTGATGCAAGTTCTTGGAACCGCGGATCATTCCGAAGCGGATCGAACATCGGATCCAGTTGGAGCAACGCAGGGGTAAGGGGCACGTTCCAAAATGAACTGGCATAAGGTACCGACATAATCTTCTGTAGCGCGACTATGGCGCGGTCGGGTTCGTTCATTTGCGCCGCCACGCGAGCGAAAATTTCGATTGGGAAGGGGCCGAACGCGGCGTCCTTTTCGATGGGAAGCGCTGTCATGGCTCGCTCGGCTAAAGTTAAAGCGGCGGCCTTGTCGCCAAGACCCATGTTACTCAGCGCGAGTTCACAAATCACGACAGGGTTTTCCGATTGTCCACTCAAGGAGCTTTCCAGAATCGTGCGTGTTTGTCGCCAACTTTCCTGGGCAGCCGCATGATCGCCAGCGACATCTTGCGTCCAAGCTAACCACAACCACAGTTCGCCTTTGAAAGGATCGAGTGCTGGATCAGAGGTAGCCACAGCCTTTTTCAAGCGATCGATAACTTGTTCGGGGCGGCGCTCCAAGATGGCTTGGTATGTTTGCGTTACCAGGATGCCGAAGTCACTGCCGGCTCGATGTATCGAAGCGAGGAGCGCGGCGGCCCGTGGCAAGTCGCCCTCGGCTTGCGCGATACTCACCCTCATCACGAAATCGTCGTCGTCCGGTGCAATGTTAAGAACCTGATCAAATTTCCGCAGCGCTTCCGGAAATCGCCGAAGACAGATATACGAATGGGCGTGCTGGGTGAGAAGGCCCGTGTTTCGCGGGTCGAGCCGCTCGGCGTCGTTGAAATACATCTCGCTCCGATCCCATTGGCCGCGTCTGCGAGCGACATAGGCGAGGGACTCAGGAATTAGGCTGCTATTCGGCAGAAACTGGCGCGCTTGCTCAAAATAGTGCGCTGCCCTGTCATAGTCCTTGAAGCATGCGTAGTGATAATAGCCCTTGGCCAACACGGCCTCGCCAAGATTGGGCTGAAGGCTCAGTGCGGTTTCGGCAGCTTGCCGCGCTTCCTCGCGGAGCGCGGGGGTTGCTTCGAGAGTTGTCGTGAGATAACCGGTCGAATTGACGGTCGATAGCAGGGCCCAACTCAGAGCAAACTTCGGATCCAAGCGCACCGCTTCTCTGAGATATTTCTGCGCGCCAAGGGCATTGGGCGGAATGTTTTCCGCTTTCAAACTGTACGCCAACCCACGGAGATAGGCGTTGTAGGCCTCAGGATTGTCGGTCGGTCTAGCGGCGATGACTTGCTCCTCGTGACCGGTGAGCTTCGCCTTTAATTGATCCGCGATAGATCTCGCCACCTCCGTCTCGACGGAGAAGATATCCGTTAGTTTGCGATCGTATGTGTCGGCCCAAAGATGAGAATCATTGGCTGCTCTGATTAACTGCACGTTCACACGGACGGCGTCGCCGTTCTTTTGCACACTGCCTTCGAGTATGTGCGCAACGCCAAGTTGCTCTGCGATCTCGCGGAGGTTTCTCGGCTTGCTTTTGTAGCTCTGTGTTGAAGTGCGCGAGATAACCTTTAGATCGGCAATTTTCGATAATCGGGTCAGAATTTCGTCCTGTATTCCGTCAGCAAAATAGGCGTTGTCCGAATCGCCGCTTAGGTTTTTGAATGGAAGTACCGCAATTGATCGTTCCTCCGCAGTCAACAGCGGCGTGCGCAGGTACCACGAGGTCCCAATCGCAATTGCCGCGATGATGAACATCGCCGCCGCGCCGACCAGCATGGTGCGCCTGCGTCGCGAGCGCGCGTCAGGGCTGAATCGTGCATAGCAGCTGTGGACAGCAGACAGTAACTCACGTGCGGTTTGCGGTCTGTCCTTCCGATCCGGCGCGAGCATCGATTTCAGCAGCGCGATAACTTGACCTGGCACATGCAGCCTCTTGAGTTGTTCCAACGGCAACTCATTGGTTTGTCTCGCATGGATTTCTTCCATTGTGCGTCCGACGAAAGGCACACGTCCGGTCAGCAGATACCAAAGGGTGACGCCTAACGAGTAGATGTCGGAACGCGTATCGATCTGCGATTGCTCACCGGCGAACTGCTCCGGACTTGCAAAAGCCGGTGTGCCAATGAAGCGCGCTTGAGTTTGCTCGCCACCAGGCTCTGCTTGAGGCTCTGTTACTTTCGCTATTCCATAATCGATCAGCCTTGTTCTGAGCGCATCGCCCGCATCGGATTCGACCATAATGTTCGATGGTTTTATGTCGCGGTGCACGACACCGCAGGCTTCAGCAGCAACCAACGCCCGTGCGGCCTGCTCAATTACTTGCAACGCCAGCGCGAGCGGCATCGGACCGTCGCGGCGTACACGGGCTTCGAGCGTTTCGCCCTCGATTAGTTCCATGGCGTAAAAACACTCGCCGTCCTGCTCCCCGTAGTAAGTCACCCGCGCGACATTTGGATGACTAATGTTCGCCGCCGCGCGCGCTTCGCGTAGAAAACGCGATCGTGCGTCGAGATTCTGTGCCAGCTTCCGATCGATGACCTTAAGAGCAACAACCGAGTTCAACACTGTATCCCGAGCGCGATAAGTTATGGCCATTGCTCCTGCACCGAGTTCAATCGGAAAACCGTCCGCACCTGTCTCAACTTCGAAGTGCGCATATTGCAGCGGGCCGGGCGTCAGTCGGCCGCGTCCGTCTGGTCTTTCAAGCTGTTCACCGTCGTCCAGGAGCCAAATGCTCGCGAGACAACGCAGGCACTCGCCGTTCGGACCGCATTGAGTCAGCGGTCGTCCACAGGTAGCACAGGTCCCGACTAGTTCAGCGTTTGCCGTTCCGAGACCAATGTCTTTGTCATCCATGCGTAGAATTCACTCATCTTACCAGGATTTGACAAAGGTAGTGTAGCTCCTGATCGATATCTGCCGGATTTGAGACGGTACTCGCCACTTCCATTCGCAACCACTCGCGGTACCGCTGGCGAAGACGGGAAAGCCACGTCCGCAGGGTGGCGCTAGGCACTCCGAGCCTGGCGGCCGTTTCCTCCTGACTCGGCGGCGTCGCGCTTCCACCCGTGACGAATGGTTTTAGCTCTTCCAGCCACTCGGCTTTGCCTTCGGCCACACATGCGTTTTGCAGATTTTTCCACGCCCGCGTCAGGATACCCGAGGCCCAGACAAGGTCGTACGAACCGGCATCGCTTAGATGAGAGGTCGCTAACATCGCCGCCTCAGCTTCCGGCAGATGCTCTTCGATCGAGACGACCTGACCGCCACCACCTCTCTTGAGCGCTCGGGCGCGGTTATGTTCGTTAATCAAGAAATTCTCCAGAGACCTCAACAGTAATGTGCGCAGCCGCCCCTTTTGCTGGTCGGCGCGAGTGAGGATGTTCTGCTCAAGCAGGTGAGCGAAGAAACCCTGCACCAGATCCTGTGCATCGGCGGATGAATAGCCGCGGTGGCGTACAAAACTGTAAAGCGGCGGCCAATAGGTTTCGCAAAATTGCGACAGTGCCTCGCGAGCGGATTCCGGTGACCCCGTCTCACGAGCCCGCAAGACGACCGTCCAATGCGTCGTTTGAAACGAAGCACCGCCTTCCTGCAATGTTCCGGGGATCGCCTTCGTGCACCCGAATCGTGGAGCCCCGAGCCTGATTTTGCCAGAAGAAAATCACGTGCGCACATCGAGTTGTTAGCGGCAAAAGGCCGATTGCGCGCTCATCGGTAGCGGGATTCTTCTGAGTCACAGGCAGATATCTATCGAAAGGCCGGCCTGTTGTCCTTCGTGCCGGAAGGGCAAAGAAAAATTTTTTGAAACGTCGGCCTGCAAAATTTGTAGGAAGGGACATGAACATAAAAAATTCCACCCTTATCCGAGCAATAGCGTCGTGCTTCCTTTGTTCCGTGTTCCTGGCACTGGCGGTTTGGACAGTGTCGGGTAGCCAGCGGTCCTCAGGCTCCAGCCAAAAGGCGTCTGGGGCAGGCCAGCAACCGTCTAGCGCCTGCGCGCTGCCGCCGAACAACGCCTATGACACGACGGTGCAATACGTCGAAACGTTTTATCCGCTGTGGTTTACGTACAATCAGGGTGTGGATAGTAATGTTCTCGTCGGGCCTGAACGGATTTCGCCTGTCTACCAATCGGTCGTCATGATCAATGACGACACCATTTACTGCAGCGCCTTCCTGAACCTGGACCCAACCGTATACCCGAGCCCGGCCCCTAGCCCGGAGCCCATGATGATCCTGACCGTTCCGTCCACGGATTCCCCCGACACCTGTTCTCCGGATACGTCTGTCACGTATTCCATTCTCATACTGAGCCCCTACGGCGACGTGTACCCTGTCGCTACGGATCCCTGTGCCACCCCTACCCCTCCCCAAGTTATCCCTCACGGTGCTCCGCCCATTCCGGGCGGAACATACGCCCTTGTTGGACCCGACTCCACGGCGACCCCTCCGCCAGGGACGACCCTTGTCCAGCTGCCCTGGAATTACCCGACGATAATTTTCCGCACCGACAAGTACCATTCGTTCGCCGGGCCGACCGCTACTCCCGCTTACGTAAATCAGATTAATGAGGCCAATCGGTTCCGCTCGTTACTCCAGCTTCAGACGCTCTCGGAGTATGAGAACTGCCCTAAAACTGGGGGTTATCCCGATATAAGGCCGGAGGTTCCCGACTTCGCGATACCGTACAAGACGACCGCCGACGATGAGATCGCAAAACACCCGATACAGTTTCTCCGCGAACTGCAGACGGCGGTGAATTCTAACAGAACCCCACCAAACACGTGCGCGCAGGCTCTAGCGGCCCAGTTCGACGCTCTATTCGGCAACGGCAATTGGAACGACAACTCCGCCTTCGGTCGGGGCGCTAAAGCAGCTCACGACCAAATCGAGAATAACTACGTCAACGGGCATCAAGTCGGGAACCACTGGACTCATTTCACCAATA
This sequence comes from Candidatus Udaeobacter sp., assembly GCA_036270025.1. GTDB lineage: Bacteria > Verrucomicrobiota > Verrucomicrobiia > Chthoniobacterales > UBA10450 > Udaeobacter. The sequence continues at coordinate 7,042 of DATBDI010000216.1, forward strand.
TTGGCAATTGGGACCCCGACAACATCAGCATCAGCAATGCGATCGATCGTTCTTCGATAACAGAGTTCTGCCAATTCTGCAACGACATCAACTCGGCGGGGTATTACCACGCGTTTAACGATGGCCAGGGCCGCCCGCTGAAGGGCGATAAGCGTGGCTACGTCCTGACGTTTCCTTCACCCACGCCTCCCGGCGTATACCCTGGACCCGCCACAACGCGTTTCTGGTCGCTCACCGCTTACACTCCGGACGCAATCGAATTGATTCCTAACTCGATAAACAGGTACGAGGTCGCCAGCTACTCAGGAGCGCACCTCAACTCTGACGGTTCGCTGTCGATTTACATGGCTACCGAGCTCCCAGATGGCGTACCCATCGAGAATTGGCTGCCTGTTCAGAAAGGACCATTCAACGTTGTGCTGCGCGACTACGGCCCGCCCGAGGGTGGCAGCGTTGTCTGCGACACTTTTATCCCGCCACCCATCCAAAAGCGTTGATCCTGTTCCCATGTGCTGACCGGGGCGAACTCTTCGATTCGAGAGCCGCTCCGGTCAGACGCATTTGCCGCAATTGTCCATACACTGCGACGCTTTGCCTCAAATCCTCTTATAGCGAAGAATATTCTCTATGAGAAATTACATGGTTACGATCACGCGTGTGCTGCTGATGGGAGGGGCGGTGCTCCTGAGCACGAACGAAGTGTTATGGGCGGATCTCAAGTCGGTAAGTGGCGTGGTTCAAACAGGCGGCACAAGTTCTAACCAACCGCTACCGAACGTTCATGTCACGTTGTTTGAATCGACCGAAGCACTCCCCAGAGCGGTCGGTCAGGCGACAACAGACGCTTCAGGTCGTTTCACCATTCGTTACCAAGCGAAGCGTTCATGGAGCATTGTCTTTGTCACAGCTGACATTGGCGAAGGTGTGGAGTTCGTCACTATCCTTGGCTCGAACCTCCCTGCATCGGTCACAGTTAACGAGCTAACCACAGTCGCTGCCAGTTATTCCATGGCTCAGTTCCTTAGGACCGGGGTGATCTCGGGCAATTCGTTTGGCCTCCAGATCGCCGCCGGAATGAACAACAACATTGTTGCGTCCGCGACCGGTCAATCGTCGCTCGTGCTTTTGAATTCGCCGAATGCCGACCAGACGAATTCACTGCGCTCCACACGTTCGCTCGCCAATTTGCTTGCAGCGTGCGTAAAGGATCCCAGCGTCACGGCGAGCCTTTTTGCGTTGACTACCCCGCCTGGCGGTTCGCCACCGCAAAACACCGCTCAGGCGCTCGCAAATCTTGCTCGAGATCCGGGGCAAAACGTGAGTGCGATCTACGCGCTGACGTTGCTGAGCAACTTGTATGATCCGCCGCTCGCTACTATGCCTGATGCGTGGACGGTTACGGTCAAAGTCAACGATTCGGGTGACGACAACTTCTTGATTAGCGGCCCCGGCAACATCGCTTTTGACAGACGAGGATATGCTTGGGTCACGAACAACACGGTCCAAGGCACACCATGCTCCGCCAGGTTTGACTTGGTATTCAAACCCAATGGCAAGCCGGCCGATGGCGGGAACGCAAGACCGCGCTCACCCTTGAGGGGCGGCGGGGTCCTGGGGGCTGGTTTCGGTGTCACCATCGATCCGCGAGGGTTTGCATGGTTCGGGAACTTCGGCTGGGGTGATAGTCACACCTGCAGGCCCGACCCCATTCCATCCGGAGACGGAAACGGAAGCATATCGCGTTTCACGCTGACAGGCATGCCGGTGTCACCGCCTGATGCTTATCAGGGCGGCCCCGTGAGGGCTCAGGGACTCGGGGCAGATGCCCACGGTAATATCTGGATCGCGAGCTTCGAAAACGACCGCGTGTATGTATTCAGACAAGGGAATCCCGATCAGTCAGTGTTTGTTCAGCCGTATTACGGCGCCGCTCCGTTCGACGTTGCAATTGCCGGCGACGGAACCGCCTGGGTTTCCAATACCGGTGGACTTCCCTTTGGTGAATTTCCCAGGAGTATTGCAAAGTACGCGCTCGTCAACGGAACGTTGCAACAGCAGTTTCTACACTTTTTGCCCCGCGCACACGGGCTAAGAGGCGTGTCCCTCGACTCCCAGGGAAACGCATGGCTCGCTGCCTTGGGTAGTAATGTGATCTATCTGTTTCGGCCTGACGGCACGGAGGGCGGGCGGTTTCGCGGAGGCGGTATGGACGCCCCGTGGGACACTGCGATCGATGGCGAGGACAACGTGTGGGTGGCAAATTTTGGTCCGCTGCAAAAGGGCAGC
>DATBDI010000217.1:0-14790 GCA_036270025.1 Candidatus Udaeobacter sp.
CTTGGAAAACAGCCATCGTGGACCATTAGCGATCGCTCTTTTGATCGAAGGGTGTTGCTTGAAAAGCCCAAAAGCTGCATTCGTATAAAAGTAGTCTACTATTTCATGACCCGTGTCCTTCAACGTGGCAATTGCAGAGTCAGCAGTGAAATAGTGAAGATGGCCCAAGGTATACCGACCGCCTATAAATGCGTTTCTCAAAACCGAAGACACATGAATATCAAGAGGTATATGAAATATCTTGTACTCAGCTTTCGCCCTACACTTCTCGACGAATCCCATGTAGTCAGGGATATGTTCGGCTACGTCGATTACGAGAAGAACATCAAAATGTTCGGTGTTTGTACTGGACAGTAAATCCTCTCGAAAGAACCTGATTCTCTCACTAGTCCTTTGTTCGGCTAGTTCGATTGCCTGCGGAGAGATATCGTAACCACTAAATTGCGTGCCGATGAGAGATTCTTTTTTGGAAAGTTCGTCAATAATCGCTCCAGCGCCGCATCCTATTTCTGCAATGGTTTTCGGTTGGAGGTGGTTGTTACAAATGATATCAATGATTTGATTGGCTTTCCAAGGGGAATCCTCGGTATGCCAAGTCTGAGTTGTCTTCAAGTACTCTCCACTCGTATAAATCGTTTCCATGCTTTTGTGTCTAACGAGACAAAGCTCAACCGCGGCTACCGGGAGCGAGGCTGATAATCTGCTGAACTGGATGCGCCAAGTCCAAATTTCATTCTACTAGTTTCCTGTCCTCAAGGGTTTCGTTTCAAGCCATACGTCTCGGACTTTCTCAAACACATGGACACGTTCGTCCCAAAAATGATTATCACTTTTCCATAAAGCTACACCGGGAAGACCTTCGGAGGCACAGAACAATGCCGGTTTCAGTGGATGAATGTGTGGTCGCGTTGTGCCGCCAAAGGAAAGTAGAATGTCGTCGTAATTTCGAACTTGTGAGAGATCTGAAACCCCAATCTTCGCGGCCAGCTCGAAGACGCGTTTCAAATGTTCCCTGGTGAACGCGTACGCCCCGATCAGCACGTCCGTGTTCGCGTCTTGTCCGGCGATATGATGAAACGGGCTGCCATTGGAAGACTTGGTGCCCGGGCGATAATCCTGTCCAATTATTCCGTGCGGACACTGCTCATCACTGAGGAGAAATTCGAAGAATTTTGTCCACTGCTTGGGGGTGAGAAAGATATCATCGTCAATCGCGAGGACGTACTCTGCGCCAGTCTGTTTTGCGAGAACCAGTCGGTGACCTGGTTGTGTTGGGGTTGCCTCATCGACGAGTGTCAGGCGCGAGTCTGTTGATGCTACCCAGTCTCGAATCTTAACTTGCGGATTGCTGTTGGATACAATGACCCTTGTGACAAATCTATTCCGCAGTGCGCCTTGCACGAGAAGACACATGTTTTGGGGACGATTGTGCGTCAGAAGCACTGCGACGCAGGTCTTGCCACGGATGGGCGCCGTCCCCCGACTGAAATGCAGTGTGACCTTCAAGCGAATGTAGCCCGCGAATAACTGCATTGCCTGTACTAGCGTCCATAGTTTATGGCGCCAGGTGTGTCGGTGCGGCAGTGTTCGGAATAAATACGTAACCTGTACTGGCAGGAACCCCTTCATAAATACTCCCGTGGCAACTCTGGTATACGTCCTTTGGCGCCGTGCAACCTTCGGTAGCCGTTACATCAGCATTTTTTTCGATCCGAGGCGATCACGCGCCGACGCACTACAGGTTGATTCTCTACGTCACGTCGAAGGGAATCTGTTTCACACGTGTTCCTGGCGTACGCTGCCTTGCTTGTTGACGCCAAGCGAAAGTTTTCGAGCCATAGCTCAACCAGCTCCAGTTCTGCGGATGGAAAGATCCCTGCGGCAACCAGCGCCTCATAACAGCGGCGAAGATTATCGCCGATTTGCGCTTCACCGCTCCTTAGTTGCAACCGCGAGAGCACGTCGGCGATTTCTTTGTTTCGCGTGTAGCCCGGCACTTCGTCCGCGAAATCACGATCAAGATCGTGTTGATTGCGATCCTGAAATACTTCGGGGGCATGAAAAGTAATTCCGTACCCGAGCTCCCAAAGACAACGCTGGGCGATAAAACTTTTCCAGATGTCGCACGTCCGAAACGAGCAGTAACTTGGAAGGTATAACAATGGGTATGCTATCGGCCACCACCACGTGCTCTGGGTATTGAATGGGCACCAGTTTCCAGCCTCCAGCACAACCGGCGCGCCATCGCTGAAGGCGAAATTTCGATCCAAGATTAGCCGCCACACTGCATCGACATCTGGCGAACCGTTGGCCAGCCCCTGTTGAATCGGGCTACGCATCGCCGCAACCATTCTTGTTTCAGGTACGCCCGAGCGAACTTCGGACAGCGGCAAGCCGCGAGGCCAAATTAGCTCGCTACTGAAGTATCGGTATGCATTTACCCAACGTCTGTTTGTCGGATCGATGCACCGAGCAGCGGCCACGGACTCGGAACGAAGCCGCCATGAATCGAGCGGAGCATTGTCGTCGTCGGTCTCATAAAGTAAATCCACTCCGGCGGCGATTGCATGAAGATAGGCAACATTTTTGCGACTGTAAGAGCCAACGGGCAACTTTCGTGCTAACTCAAACTCGCTGGCCTGCTGGTCCGCCAGTGACAGGAAATCAATGCGGCAGCCTTCAGCGAAATGCCGGTTTCGGAAATGCGCTGGTCCTTTTTTATCGCCCGCAACGACAAGCAACCCTCCACAATCTGCGAGCTTTTGAACAAGCTTCACGACCGCGCTTGTCGGTTCCTGAATTGTGGTGATTACAGCCGCAAACATTTCACCTCGTCAGATGACCGAATTTAACCCTTCCAGGAATTGCTGTTGCAAACCAGCTGGCGAAAATTCTGTTTCGTACGCACGACGCATTCGCCCGGCGAGTTCCAGTTGCAAGGCTCTATCCCTCCCTAAATGTGCGAGCGCAGACAGCAGCGCGCGAGCATCGGGCTCCGTTACGCAAAGTGCAGCTTTACTTTTTTTTGCCCACTGCACCACAGCAGATGTTTCCGGCGCCCAGATGACAACTGGCCGGCCGGCGCGCGAGTAATCGACAAGCTTTGTCGCGAAACATGTTTCCGCGCGCCGCCGCTGTGCTCCATCAAAAAACATTACGACCAAGTAGGCGTGGAAGGAACCCAGCCACTCGTCAAAGCCTGCTCCGGCTTCGAAATCGTGCAGTAGATGACGCTGTGTCATTTCGCGAACAAGCGCTTGCGGCCATCTCGGGCGTCCTCTGAATTCCATCCGAACGTCGGTCTGTTTGAGTGTTAACTGAGCCAGATCAGCCAGCATATCGCTGTAATCAAACATGTTGCCAGTATAACAAACGCGAAACTCATCGGCCGAATCCTGGCATTTTGATGGCCTGATCGGCTCGACATCAGGAATCGGCAATATAACGCGCGCGTTGCGATGCGGGCCCAACGCTTTGAGCATTCCCTCGCTGATGCACAGGCTTAGATCAGCAGATCGATGGAGCTCAAGAAATCGCTGCTCCAGTTGCCTGCGTACTGGAGTATGAACCTCAGCAATGTCGGGCCACCAGTCGTCAAATCGCACAATCAACGGCAGTCGGTGCCGCCTCGCGTACCGTTGCGCCACCCAGCAGCCGCTGCGGTATGCAAGTGTCAAGACAACTGTCCGGGCCCGAGCAGGCGGCGCGACAAGGTGCTTTTCTAACGGTAATTTGGTGTGCATCAGGTAATCGACGTCGCCTGCCCACCGTCGCGCTGGCGTTCGCATTAGCCGCGGAACAATCTTGGAGTGGAAACTGCTGTGGACAATCTCGTGATGTTCAGCGGGCAAAATGTGCAGTCGAATGCCGCGGCGGTTCATCAGATGTCGATGCAGTGTCAGTGCAGCAGACGTACTTTTCTCAGGCCGAACTGAGGAAATCAGAATCACATTAATTTCATCCATTGACCAACTCGGTTATTTTCTGGACGAATACGTCTTGCAACCGATCGGGATCAAACAGCGTGTGATGCAGTTGAAGCGCTTGTTTTGAGAGCTTCTCATTCAGCTCTGTATCTCTGGCGATCTTATGGCAAAGGCAGACCACTGCTGTAGCGTCGGCGGCGGAGACTACGGCAGCCCCGCCGTGCTCGCGAGCAACACGCACAGGCGTGCAATACTCTGGTCCCCAAAGAATCACTGGTTTTCCAAATGAAACGTAGTCGAGGAATTTGGTAGTAAAACTGGTGCGCATGAAAAGTTCATGCTCTTTCTCGAAGCTCATCACTGATAGCAGCGCGTCGGCACTGGCCAGCACCTCAGCAGCTTCTTCCGGTGGTTTGAAGCCCAGATAGGTGCCATTTGCTCGCGCGCGCTCAAGGAATTGTTTTGGCCAGTCGGCATTCGGCCCGACCACGATGATTTCCAAATTATCCGTCGCCTCGATTTTTTCGATGAGTGAGCACAGCATCCGTCCATAAAAATTTTCCACCGAACCGACGTATACCACACGAAATTTTCCGCTGCGGGACGGCCAGGCCTGTTCCGGCATAACATGTCTGCCAGGCATGGGGTAAATCACGTGACTGTTGGGATGCGGCCCGAGCATCTCCTGCATGCCATCGCTGGTGCAAAACGCCAAATCGCACGCCGCATAAAGTTCATGATAGCGTTGGCTCAGAATGTGCTGCGTCGACTTGTGACCGTAATGACCTTTCATGATTGGGAACCAGTCGAGAAAGAGTCCTGCCAGCGGCAGTTTGTGCCGTTGTGCCGTTTTTCGAGCGATGTGACATAGTCCGCATTCCGCCAGAGTGAGCACAATTTGCGGCTGGAAACGTTGCACCGCCTCCTCCAGCGCGTCATTCGCTGTCAGCGGCCAGATAAAATTTTCATAATCCGTGACCCACGCAGCCAATCGGGGACTGAATCGGCTCTTTCTCAATCGATGAACAAGGTATGGCAGCCGCAATTGTGTGTGTATCACAAGTCCTTCGGCGAAGTCTGCGTTGCTGGCGACGTGCAATTCAAACGGGCTTCGGTCGATAAAGTGCCGGTACATGACGATGCGCACGCCACAATCGTTTCGTGGCGGCACAATGCTTACCAGCAGAACGCGACACTTGGCCGTCATGCAGCGGGGTCACTGGATAACCGCGTTCCCTTGCTCAAGGCGCTACGTCTGGCCAAGAATCCAGGGACACAGCGCCGGATCAGTCCCTTGGCCCTGAAGGCCATCAGAAACAATCGTCCCTCCAATGTCAGCCGATGAGTGCCGCAAAAGTGAAGAAAGCCGGTCCGCTCGATCTTTGCAGCCGAAGATGACCCAAACAGGTTGCCGTAACGTTGACGGTATTCCTTGAATGCGGTGCGGAAAGCAGACACGTTTTCCGGGCTAAAATCAAACTCGCGAGAAACGGAGGTCCATCCGACTTCTTTCTTTAGGAGTTCCAGCAAGAGCTGGCCGTGCGCTTTTGCCAATAATTCGGCGGCGCCGAGATTCGGCATAGCTTGTTCAAGTGCGTCCATGTAAACGCTGAACGGGATACGAAAAAAGAACGGCGAATGGGGAGAGCGGGCAACGCGGTTTCCGTCACATCCGCTGTATGTGAACGCCCGAATCATGGCACCAAAATCAAAACAACAAATTCGCAGTTCGCGGGACAACTCGTATCCCAGAATCTTAGCGCCGCCTCCCAACGACAAAAAAAGAGTATCAAGTCGATGTTGCTTGACGAACCCTCGCAGATCTTCTTTCACCAAGTCCAGGTTAGCGTCCAAGTTACGGCCATCATCACGAGGTTGGTGATAAAAGATCTCTGCCCTCTCGGGCCAATAATCCGTAGCCGCCTGTTTAAACTCACGAGTGCTTGAAAGAAGTTCGAGCAACCGCGCCTCGGCGGCTGCAAATCCAATCCTGCGCCCCTGGCAGTATTGTTTAAACTCCTTCTCAGTCCACGTAAGAAACACGAGCGACGCCTCTTTTGTCGGATTGCGATAAGAACCTGGTGCCATCTTGATAGCCAACCGGGGCACCAAATGCTCATTTGGCCAATTCTTCTCATGGAAGTCCACATACTCGGCCTGCTCGTACGCTCTGCGTAACCGCTGCGCGTGTTTTGCGCTCAACCCTGGGTTACAGTAAGCCTGTGTTCCGGACATCGGTCCGTCTCGAAACTCAATTCTGTCGAGCTGCTTGTGCTGTTCTGCAAGGAGATAGGCGAGTTCCATGTCCCCCATGCGCAAAAAGCAAAAGGGCCTACGGCCGCGCATCAGTTCCGACACGAGCCTGGCCTGGGCCAGACGGGCGTCGTAGCCATCTTCCTTTTTACCAAATGCGCTACCGCTTAAGGGCGGGCAACTGTGCAATAGCTCTTCGTAGAAGGACATTTTAACCCCGGACTGGTTCTATGAGTGAATGTTCACGCCCGTATTACTCATGCAATTCGTATCGCCAGCTTCCAGAAGTCTCGACTTAAGTAAGCAACTAAATTAGCCATGGGTCAGGAAAATCACTTCTGAAACGCGAATCGTCTGTGGCCGCTGGGAACGGCACTAAAGCATGCACTCTCATCATGGTTTTCCAGGTTAAATCTTCAGCCGGGCCGTGATTCAACCTTGGTTTACCTTAATCGATTGGAAGCGTTGTATCAAAGCCTTCAATCGGCTTCTCATCGCCAAATACATCGTTAAGCGATGCCACGCCGATCGAATTCCATACCCCCAATAAACTGCTAATCCCCATCCTATTACTCTCAAAGGCATCAACCCGGCGAAGCGAGGTGCAGATTCGGAGTAGACCGCCCTTGCCTCACGGCTCATTCCGTGCTCCACGAGTTGGCGAGATACCATTGCGGAATCTCGGAATTCCCGACGGCGTAAAATACGGCGATACCGGCCGTTAAAGTGAGTGTCGAGCAGGTCATACATTTTCCTCCAACAGTTAATCCTTTCGACGTGGGATTTTCCAGTCCATACCGCATTGTGATGCAACCGGTAGCAGGAAGTTATTTCCGGCAGATATCCTATCGGCCCCCTCTCGGCACAAAGGGCAAAAACACAATTATCCATGTTGACCGTACCCTCCATCCAAACGGGCAGGAACACGAAACTCCGCCGAAGCATTACGGTAGAGGTGTGCATGGGGTAGTCGTCAAGGATGTCTGCCAATTCGTAAAACGACTTTGTAATTTTGGGACAAATCAGTCCCACATTTTTTTCGCTATCATCGGGAGCCATAGCTACGAGCTGCGCCGCACTGCCACACATCGAGTAGTGCGGGTTAGCATCCATCAACCGAACCTGTTTCAGCAACTTCTGGGGATGCACCCAATAGTCATCACCTTCCAGGTAGGCAATGTATTCGCCACGACAAACTGCTGAGACCGCCTTCCAGTTCTGGTATAAGCCTCGATTGCGTTCCGGCAGCAATACGCGGATCACGTCGGGATAACGGGCCGCGTAGTCCATTACGATTTCGCGTGTGCGATCGGTCGAACAATCCTCTCCAATCACTAATTCCACTGGAAAATCGGTCTCCTGCATCAGCACGCTTTCGATTGCTTTAGCGATAAACTTCTCGTGGTTATAAGTGATTGTTGCCACGCTGACTGTGGGCAGGTCGCAGCCGGTTTGTTCAGCAACGCGAGTCATGGATTAATGCTTTGAAGGTTTGACTGCCAGCAGTTCTGTATGCTTTTGGACGGCACAGTGGTTTTTGAGTCCTGTTATCCACCATCTGCTGATCGCAGGGCTTCCCTCAAAGCTTCCAGGTACGATCTACCATACCGCTGGTCGGGCTCGAGATGATTGCCTTCGCCCCACTCATTCCATGCATTCACAAACAATATACGTGGAGTGTCTTTGGACTTCGCCAGGTTTTCGAGCGTGGCGACGAGCCATTGATGAAAGAGCTTTGGTGACGACTGGATAAACACGGTTGGATCTCGCCGACGCCGGGCAGAGTTGTCCCACGACGGAGTAACACAGGGAAACCGCAGATAATCTGGCTGAATCCGTCTGCTCATCGAGCTGACAAGATGGCGATAATTGTGCGCGTTGTTGTCGTCACTTAAAAGTATTCGACGCAGAAAAAAGTGGAGGTCGTTCCACCGGAATTCCCTAAGCCGATGGGATCCCAGTTTCGGCCCCAAACTCGATAAGTCAGGCTGAAATTCGACTGCTGCATCGAGCCCAACCTCGCTCGGAGGCAATGTGTCAGCGGGCGTGTCGACGCGGCACAGGAAAACCTCGCCTATTCCCAAACGGCGACATTCGTCGCGCCAGATCGCTGTCGTCTTGCGGATGTCCGGCAGCTTATGCGCGCGATAGATGATAAACAGCGGCTTGTTTTCGACTCGGATATAACGAGGATCGGCAAAAGCGCGAGCGAGGCAGCGAATGTGCGCAACATCATCGTTGTGGGAGTATGTTTGCTCCATCAAAACCTCAGAATCGCCGCCATCCCAAACGCGTGTCCAATTCTCGTTAGCCCAGCAAAGGCAAAACGGAAAATCAGGGCGGCCTGACGTTAGCACCTCGTCAAATGGTCGATGCAGAAGCCGTTTGCCTGCAAACCAGTAGTGATAGTAGCAAAAGCCGGTGATTCCGTACTCCCGCGCCAGTTCGGCCTGAGCTTCGCGCGATTCCGCAACACGAAGATCATAAAAACCGAGATCGGCTGGCAAATGCGGCTGGTAATGGCCTCGAAAAAGCGGACGTGCCTTCGCGACATTCGTCCACTCGGTAAATCCTTTACCCCACCATGCATCATTCTCGGGTATGGGATGGTACTGCGGCAGATAAAAGGCGATCGCGCGTATAGATTCATCCGTCATTTATGAATAAGGTTTTTGCTGAACAAAGACTTCCGGAAACTGACCGTCAATGCCGAGCGAACGGTCTCGAATAGTATGAATAATCACGGGGAATTTCCCCCAATCCTGGAGTAGAAAAGGAAGCTCCACTCCCCATTCAGTGAAAACCAATGATCCGCTTTCATCTATCGGGTTGCCATGATAATCGGGTTTTTCCAAATGCTGGAGGACACCGTCTTTCACCAAAGCTCGAACCAGGGTTTTCGCCCAGCGAAACCAGGGGACTGTAAAGATATGTGCTCCTCCGGGCTTTAAGGTTCGCATGATTTCCCGGACTGCTGGCGCGACATCCGGCAAATGTTCGAAGACATCGGAAGTGATAACCAAATCAAACGATTCATTTTCGAATGTTTGCGCCATCAGATCTTCACAGCGAAACCCCCTGTGGATTTGGCCCCGCGGCGCGTCGGCAAAGAAATGAGAAGGAAAGTACTTCGGACATTCCCGCGACAGCTTGGCGGATAACGGACCGCCGGGGGACGATTCATGGATCTTCAATTCCCGCCATTTTGGATAAAGCTCAGCGACTACAAACATCAACGCCCGCCAACGTGGAATGCTCTGGCAGCTGACGCATTTATAGTCGTTACGCAAATAGGGGCCTTCGATTTCAAAAAAGACTTGGCGCTCACAAAGAGGGCAGTAACCGCGATTACCTTTTCGTCGCAATATTTGCCACGTTCTGTCGATCTTAGCGCGCGCACGCCGCACGCGCGCGCTGCGTTTCAATCTTGATATCATGCCCAAATTGCTTTGTTGCCGTCGGATAATATTGCGGAAGCTAAAATAGTCGCACTAAGAAGGCAGACGTTTTAGTTGTTATGTACAGAAGTCTATAAAACGCGGATCAAACTGGCGCGCGCCGATTCGCTTGCGCTTGGCGCGTTTCGGAAAGGCGCAAGTCATAAAATCCCAGGTCGGCCTGCAGGTATGGGTGGTAGTTCACGGGACAAGGCTTTGCTTTGACGACGTTACTCCACTCCGTAAATCCTTTACCCACCATGCATTATTCTCGGAAATCGGATGAAACTGAGGAAGATAAAATGCGATCGTCCTCAAAGAATCAGGCGTCATTTTCGTGGCCCCGCGAACTATCCACAGCCTGCTTTACTTGCTGAAGGTATCCACAGCCAAAGCGCTGATCCGGCTCGAGGTGATTCCCTTCAGCCCACTCGTTCCAAGCATTGATAAACAAGAGATCGTTTCCTTCGGCAGATAAGGCCATGTCGTGAATGGTGCTTCGCAAAGCTGCACCGAACTCCTCGGCGGTTCCGTTGATCATCATGATGCCGTCGGAACCGCGGCGCGGAGTGTTATCCCATCCGACGAACACACACTCGACGTGCGGGAACTCGCGCGGTATTTGCGCCATCGCGCGACGGGCTTCCATAATGTCGTACACTTTGGTGCGACCATTTGGAATGCACATCCGCATATTGCAAAGGAAGCGCCTCAGCTTCCACCCATCTCCGTTCCACCCTGGAAGCGCCGAGAGCTGGGGTGTAAAAGCCAAAGTACTGTCAAATCCCAACTGGCGGCAGTCGAAGCCGGGACAATGTGCGTCCACACCCACTAGATACGGATTGCCGAGGTGATGCCGCTCAAACATGCCCCGCCAGAGTTCGACGGTTCGGTTTGCATCGGGCAAATGCGTTGGTCGATAAACGAGTAATAAAGGGCGACCGCCGATTCGAATGTAGCGATTGTCCGCGAAAGCATTCCCTAGCCAGTCAGCATGCGCGAGGTCATCTTCGTGGCTGTACGTTTGCTCCGCAAGCAGGTCACGCTCCTCTCCAAGCCAACGGCGGCTCCAGCTTTCGTTTGCCCAGCATAGGCAAAATGGAAAATCAGGTTTTCCTGACGCAAGTACTTCGTCAAAGGGACGTTCAAGAAGGCGCTTCCCATTAAACCAGTAATGATAATAGCAAAATCCTGAAATCCCGTGTTCACGTGCAAGCTCAGCTTGAGCCTCCCGCGTTTCCGACAGCCTGAGGTCGTAAAATCCAAGGTCGGCTGGCAGATGCGGCTGATAATGCCCGCGAAAGAGCGGATGTGCCTTCGCGACGTTCGTCCATTCAGTGAATCCCTTGCCCCACCACGCGTCATTTTCCGGGGTCGGATGGAACTGGGGGAGATAGAAGGCAATTGCGCGTACGGATTTAGCTCTCACTTACTTTGATTGACCGGTAAACGGAGCATTAAGCACCTCCAACGTGGACTCAATAACTCGGTCCCATGAGAAACAATTCTCCGCCAGCTTGCGGGCACCAGCGGACAAGCGTTTGCGCGTTTCTGGAGAGTGGATTACTTCCGCGATGGTAGCAGCGAGCGCAACAGCATTATTGGGCGGACAAAGCCGGACGTTTTCGCCGTCGACGAATGGCGCTTCGAGCGATTTGCCGCGCGTGGTCACAATGGGCAGCCCATGCGATGCCGCGACGGCAAAGGAACTGTTGTTCAAGGTCACGCCATCATTGAAAGGCAAAACGCAGATGTCCGCCGCGTGCAAGTAAAGAGAGGCGAACTCTTCCTCAGGTTTGCAGTAGCCTGCCCAAATTACACGCTCCGCACAACCCGCGCTGCGACTCAACTCATGCAGCTTCTCCAAATAGCCAATATCGGCCGAACCCCCAATGATGACCAGGCGAGTGTCCGGCTGAAGACTGCCAAAAGCAGTGAGGAGAGTTTCCATGCCCTTCGCCCAATAAATGTATCCAAAATAGGCCAAGACCACATCTTGTTCCGAGAGACCAAGCAACATTCGACCTCGCTGTCGAGCGGAACCAGCCTTTTCCTCGCCGGCAAAGCGCATGGCGGGTGGGGCTGGAATGACTCTAGTCTTGGAACTGACACCGGGATGCGCGATTGCGAATGCCTCAGCATGTCTTTCACTAAGCGCAATAATGTGGCTGCTGTCCCGAAGGAGCGAACCGTAGGTTGGGTGAAGTCCACGTCGGCCAGCCAGCAAACTGACAAGCCGTTTTACCAAGCGGCTCTTGGTCCCGTTGGGTGGAATGATGCCAGACAGTCCACTTACGTTTTCAAACTGCGTCACGAGGGGCGTGCGAGGATGGAGCCAGCGCAAGATAGCGGGAGCGAAGGTGATCATCGGGTGACAATCATAAATCCAATCTATGTAGATCAACAGCACTGCTTCGGGGCGAAGCCGACGAATGGAGAACAACAGGCTCGGAAGCTGACGCCAGCCCCATGATTTCATCCAGGGATGCAGCCGAAAGCCTTTGGGTTCGGGGAAACCCGGTAATAACTCACTTGTCAGTAAATCAACCTCTATTCCTCTGGCAGCCAACTGTTCGCAAAGCAGCAAGGTGTGGGCGCTTTCTGGCGACCAGCCCGGAGGATACTGACTGCTTACAATCAGAAGTCTCATGGATTTCCACGCAAAGCCGGCACCTTGATCTAACACCCGGGCTTGGCCGGACGCATGCATAAATGAATCATGCGAACCGCCTTGAACGGATCAGTGGGAGATAAAGCAGAGGAAATGAAGGCAGCCCTCGAAATGAGATAATCACTGCAAAGCGCTTATTTACGACAGAAGATCGCATCTGCTTGGAGCACTCGACCGTCCTTGGGGCTAAGTAACTGGTCGAAATTTCCGTGGTAGGTAAAACCACGCTCCTTGAGAATCCGGTAGATGTCATCGAACAACGGGCCTCCCTCGTAAAGCGGCTGAAAGCTAACTTCAATGATTATGATCTTTGCTCCCGCGACCACGTCCTCGCCTCCGGCAATAACCTTGTCTTCAAAGCCCTGCACGTCCACCTTGAGCAGCAACGGGTCACGCAAGTTTAGCTCCCGAACCACATCTGAAAGCCTACGGACTTCGATCATTTCAGTTTTCTCTTTGACCGCGAACGTGAATGACTGCTTGTGTAGTTTGGCCATTGGCAACAGAGATGAACTTGGAGCGTATTCGTTGTGGTGGATTTCACATTGCCCTTCTTTATCACCCAGTGCATAACGAACGGCACGGAAGTTTGGCTGTCCTCTAAACCGTTCTGTCAGCTTAGTGAACGGTTCCTCGAGCGGCTCAAAGCAGACCAGTTCCGCATTAGGAAGCATCGTACGGATCCGTTGAGCGAACTCTCCCATGTGTGCGCCCACATCCAGCACGGTCTTGATGCCCGAGGTCGCGAACCAGTGGTCTTCGGCTTTGTACTGCGGGCTGAAAGCCGCAATCATTTCGAGTTCTTCCGACGGAATGACAGGCTGAGGTTTCGGGGGACGCCACCGCACAACATCCATCCCTAACGCCCGGAACGGTGCCTTGAGGAGTCGCTTGGCGGCGCTTTTAACATTCACGACACAAAATTGAACCTATGAGTTATGTGAACGCCTTCCAATCTTTGAACGAATTCGGCGAAGCAGCGTTCGAGGAGGAGGCTTGGGCGATGGCGCTGGCGGCGAAGAGTTTTTGGTAAGTTCTGCCCGAAGGAATTCCACCAATTGCAGCCTCGCGGCGGCAGGCACTCCGATGATGACATCATCATACACTGCGACGTAACGGTGGGAATCGTGCGCGGCCATCAACCGGCAGATTGCACTGATGTCCGGCCAGTAAGTTGCTTCGTGCGGGGGGGGCGGAGGTGCGAGGAACAATCTTGCATCGTCAATCAACACTATGTGAGGCACTTTGGTGGCGTTCAGCAATTCCAATTCACCGATCACCGGACACTCGTCAGATTTACCGAAGGTGTTTTCACCGCACCAATGGGCGTCAAGCCAGAAGATCGCCGGCTCGGTCAGCGAACTGGTCAGAGATTTGATGTGAGTGCGACTGTCGCCTCTGAGGAATCGGATGTTTTTGCAACTCCCAAAAGTCTCCACGGCCTTTTGATGAAGCGGTTCATGCGCCTCGACGGTGAAAACGCGTTCAAAGTTTGCGGACGCCCAGACCGCCGTCTCTGCCTGATTTGTGCCTGTTTCAACAAAGACTTTTGCTTTGAACGTGTCCCTCATCCAAAGTACCAAGTCTCTCGGAACACCAAATCTTACGCTACCCATGTTGTGTAGGTGCTAGCCAGGCTCTCTTGTGATTCCGGTTTCATATCCTCCTGTGGCAGGACCTGTTCGATCCAGAATAGTGGCGGGATGAGACCGTCGATGGCACAGCGAATAACGTGGCGGTTCATAATGATTCTCCGAAGTGAATGGCTCGGCGAACTTGCCTGCGAGCAAGTCATCACGAACAAAGAACGCATTGATACCAAGCAATTCACAGCCTACCAGGCTGTATCCAAACTGGCGACCTAGAATTTCAAAAGCCTTCAGACTAGCGCCGAAGTTCTGCGTGCCATCCCATGTGCGCTTCGAGTCATAACGGACCTTCCAGTCAACGTCGGGTGGTATAGCTGCGTTATACTCGACTACGACAACACGGGGCCGGAAAGTACGAAGGCCTTCCCACGCGTAATAGGTGTTCTGGTCAATATCGAGTGACAGCAGGTCAAATTCCTTTGGCACACCGACTTGCTGGAAGAGCGCGGAAATGTTCTCCCTTGATGCAAAAGCTACGAGATACTTCAGGCAATCGATCTGAAGGTCTTCTCTGTTTTCCAAAGCTCCCAGGAAACCGCTCTCTCCATCGATCCAAAATCCGGTCCAGCCTTGAGAAAGGAGAAATGCAGTGTTGTTTTCACAGCCATCCCCAACTCCCACTTCCACGAAGATCCTGGTTGTAGCCCCAATACGGCGAAATATCTCATGGATAATTCCGTCCTCCCCATGTTGTGAGCAGACCTGTGACTGATAACAGAGCAATCTTAGTGGATCTGCATAACGAGGGTGATCACGTAAATCGAAATCGAGCAGGCGAATCGCTTGGCCAGCTTTCAGATAATTTTCAATGTGCAAGAGCGAAGTCGTTATTTTCTGATGCTCATGCACGAGCG
>DATBDI010000218.1:0-3990 GCA_036270025.1 Candidatus Udaeobacter sp.
TGATATTCCTCCGGCGATCCCCGCGAAAATTGCCGTAAGCGCGGAGCCATGTCGCAGCGTTCGCGCGAGCAACGCGAGCGCGACAGCGATTCCGAATTCGCCGAGAATGATGTACCACGGCGTGAACGAGATCATTCGGCAGCCGCTGTATTGCCACCAATGAATTCGCCGGGCCATCTCTTCGTAGAACGGAATATTGATTGCACCGAGCAGCGCGATCATGAGCAAGCCGAGTTTGCCAAAGCGTTCCCACAATCGCAATCCGATGTAGCCGAATTGCACCGCCACCACCTCCCAGGCCAGCGGCATCCAGAACGGTGATCGCCAGATCATCGGCCCGCCGCCGATCGAGTAATCCAGCGTGTACGTGTAATCGACCAGCCAGGCATCAGCAGCAAGCTCGGTGAATCCGACGACGAGTCCGAAAAGAAGAAATCGCGCGAGCAAGGCATCGCGCCTGGCGAGCACAAAGCCGACGAGCAGACAGTTATCGACAATGTTGAGCGCCGCGCCCGTGCGCCAGTCCGACCACGACGCGAACGTCAGCAGTGAAACCGCGAGAACATTGATGACAATAGTCGCGATCACCACGCGAAGGCGATCGCGCTCGAGCGAAGTGTCATTCGGGTCCATGGCAATCATGGGCCTGATCTGGTAATTCTGGATAT
Source organism: Candidatus Udaeobacter sp. (assembly GCA_036270025.1). Taxonomy (GTDB): domain Bacteria; phylum Verrucomicrobiota; class Verrucomicrobiia; order Chthoniobacterales; family UBA10450; genus Udaeobacter. The sequence goes on from DATBDI010000218.1 coordinate 669, forward strand.
CATCGCGCTTGACGCCCGTTGCCACGCATCAACTTGATAGCAGTGGGCTCCAGCAACGCTATTACCGATTCACCCGGCTCGAGGCTGAAGATTTTTCGGCGGCTAAAATTCTTGGTCTGGTTTCAGGAGCGCCTTCGGCCAACCGATCTTCAGGTGACACTAATCTGGGCTGGCGTCATCGGGTTCTGCGGCGGCGTTTCCTCGATCGCGTTCCGCGTCGCAACGAGCATTGTCCACAGAATTCTCACCGGCAGCTCGGAACCGGGATTGGTTGAAAGTTTTTCTCAAATGCCTCGACCTCTCCGCCTCATTGTTCCAGCAATCGGCGGACTACTGGCCGGTGCGATCCTTCAGTTCGGCACGCGCTTGCGCGGGCATGTAACGACCACCGACTACATGGAAGCTGTCGTGCTCGGTGATGGGAAAATTGCCGCGCGACGCACGCTGCTTAAATGTCTCTCCTCCCTTTTCACGATCGCTTCCGGTGGATCGATCGGGCGCGAAGGTCCTTTGGTTCAACTTTCGGCACTCGCGGCTTCGCTTGCCGGCCGGCTCAGAAAATGGTCCACTCCACGCCTGCGATTGCTCGTTGGCTGCGGCGCAGCCGCCGGGATCGCGTCAGCCTACAATGCTCCCATCGCCGGCGCACTGTTTGTCGCCGAGATCGTGCTTGGCTCTGTGGCGATGGAAATTTTCGGTCCTCTCGTTTTTTCCTCGGTCATTGCCACATTGACCGTGCGTGCATTCCTCGGCGCGGACCCGCTCTATGCGATTCCGGCGTTCCGACTTAATCATAGCTGGGAAATTGTGCCGTATTTGCTGCTTGGCCTCACTTCGGGTCTGCTCGCACCGTGGTTCCTCCGGCTGTTGCGTTTGAGCGAAGAATGGGCGGGACGAATCGCGGCGCCAGTTTACCTCAAGATGTGTGTTGGCGGTTTAATCGTAGGCGCGCTCGCGATGTTCTATCCACAAGTCTGCGGCAACGGTTACAGCGCGGTAAGCGGTATCTTACGCGGCGAGTGGGTCTGGCAAACGATCGCCGTGATCCTCGTTTTCAAAATCCTTGCTACCACCGCCACTTTCGGTTCCGGCGCGGTTGGCGGCGTTTTTACGCCGACGCTTTTCATCGGCGCGAGCCTTGGCTTTCTCTTCGGTAACGGCGCGCAACACGTTCTCGGCCATCTCCAGATTAATCCCAGCGCATTCGCGCTTGTTGGCATGGGTGCATTTCTCGCCGCCGCCACTCATGCGCCCATCATGGCCATCATAATGATCTTCGAGATCACACTCGATTATCAGATCATTCTCCCGTTGATGCTGGCGTGCGTGGCCGGTTACTACACCTCTGTCAGCATCGAGAAACGGTCGATTTATGCTGAAGCCCTGAAGCGAAAAGGTGCCGGCGATTACCGCAAGCAGCTTGCGGAGCTTCACGTTCGCGACATTATGAAACCGGAACCGCTGACTATTTCACCCACAGCTGGGTTCTCGGAGATAGGCGAGAAATTCATCGCCACCCGATTCAATTACCTTTACGTGACCGATCACGGCCGTTTTGTCGGTGCCGTCTCGCTACACGATGTCAAAAATTACCTGAACACACCGGAGCTGGCGAGGGTCGTTATCGCACGGGACATCCTGCACGATTCCATTCCGGCCGTTCGACCCGACGCGTCACTTACTGAAGCGCTCGAGCGCTTCAGACAGCACGACGGCGAACGGCTGCCCGTGGTAAGCGATCTGGCAACGAAACGTCTGATCGGCACCATCGCAAAAACCGATGTGATTCTCGCGCTCGCCGGAAGCACCACTCGATCCGCGACCTTGGTCGACTCGGACTCTTAGTAAGCGAACCGCCGAGGCGTACGTGATCGAGCGACATTAAGACAATGAAAGCGATTCGAGGACGCATCGCACTCCAACTCCGAATGATTTCGCGAGACCGCACTGCGTGCGAAATTGGTTAGGAGGCTTTTCTCTGTTCGTCCGGCAGCTGCCGGACTTTCGGAGTGCGCACCCCTTCACGGGTCGCTTTCTGAAGTGCTGATGTAATATGGATAAGTCAGCGTATGCCTTGACCGATCTAGGCCTACGCTGCTAAGCCGATGCGGATGAAACGGCTCCTTTGGATCGACACTTCAAAGGGCCTGGCGATTCTCTTCGTCGCGTACTTTCATTTTTGTTCGACCTATTTCCAACACGGCGTTCTTCCGCCGCCTGATTGGAGCAATCTCGCAGCAAGCGTACTCACGATCCTGAGACTAGTTTGGTCCAAAGTTTCTGGACTCGGGTTTCACGCTGTCGGCGTTTTCATCATCCTCAGCGGCTGGACACTCATGCAATCCACGATGCGCCGAGCCGAATCAGGCGCGATCTCCTGGGGCGGATGGTATGGCGCACGGTTTGTGCGGCTGTATCCGATGTACTGGGTCGCGCATTTGGTTTATCTGCTCTCGCCATTCGAGGCGCGCCTGGAGCCGGTAGACAGCCGGATCATCCTTAGCCTGCTCGGCCTTCGCTTCATCGATATTCAGATGAACTTCATGTACCTCAACGCGGCATGGTGGTATTTTTCCATGTTAATCCAGTTTTACCTGATTTTTCCCCTGCTCTTCTGGACAGCGCGTCGTGTCGGGCCGTGGTGGTTTCTGCTGATCGCGTGCGTCGCGGGATTTTTCGCGCGCTACGTGTTGCTCGTGCTGTGGCCGCAAAATGGATTGTGGGTGCTCGGTGGGTTCGCGATCTGTCGCTTGCCCGAGTTTGCGCTCGGCATGTCATTGGCGCTCTGGCATGCGCAGTCCGCCGCGCGCGTGGAATGGTTCCTTCTTCGCGGCGCAGGTTTCGTGGTTGGATTGATCCTCTATCCAGCGGCACTACAGCTCTATCACGGGCTGTACGAATACATTTTCGTCGATTTCGCCACGGGGGCGTGTTGCATGCTTGAAATTGCAGGCATCGCGGGGATGATTTTGCTCTTCCAACGGCCAGCTGAACTCTTCGGCCTGGTCGGAGCTTATTCATACGGCCTGTATCTTATTCACCAACCGTATGTCATCTGGCTCGGACTCCGCATTCGCGAAGTGCCGATCTGGATGTTTCTGTTGATTTGTATTCCGACCCTGGCCGTGCTCAGCGCGTGGGGAATGGTTTTGGAAAAAGCGACCAACGCGTTGGTGAACAAGCTCGTCTCGCTGAGAAAACCGGCGCGCTCCTAGATTTCCTTCTTCTGGCTCTCTTCCAATAGAACTCGCAGTTCAGCGACTGCTTCGCGATCCTTTGATCTACCTGCCGCTTCCTTGATGCGAATCAGCGTCGGAAGATC
>DATBDI010000219.1:0-1860 GCA_036270025.1 Candidatus Udaeobacter sp.
ATTGGTTCTCCAGGTCCTGCAAGGGCGGCACCGGTCCGAGCCAGACATTGGCTGGCATTTTGGGCCAATAGGGGGTCGACGAAGGCGGGCACCGCTGTGGCCGACCCTCATCCGCTCAGGCAACGTGGCGCTGGTTGTCGCCCCATTCGAAAAAGGGCAAGGGCGGCTCGGTATTAACGGCGGCGGGCATCGCGGCCGAAGCCCTTGAGATGCTCGGGATTCGACGCGAGGTCCGGCACTCCGGCCGAAGTTAAACTTCGCGCAATCCGCACCAAAGTCACCATAGATAACCGCGCTTCGGAAATCCGCGTCCAATTCGACGGCAGCGCGCCAAGCGAGCCATTCACTGCGTGGCAATTCTATATATCCGCCCGCGGGCGCTGGATTGCGCTCAGGATAACTAGTGGCCTGCCATATCACCTGTCCCCACAAGCCAATTTCCATAATTTTTTGGAAATTAGCCACAGCAATTTCGGCCACCGCTGCCAGGTCAGAGAAATCGGGACTACCGAAATCGAGGATAAGCATGCATTCCGATGGCTTGATCACCAACCGAAGCAACGCTGCGTGAATCCGATTCCTAAGTGTCCGTCCGAAGACTTCTTGAGTCCTTTGAATCATTTGGATTCGATGGAGCCCATCATGATTCGGGGAGGGGCCTCCATTGTGGACGGACAAGAATCGGGCGAAGTACGACCGCGATCACTTGAGATATCCGAGCGACCTGACTGATGACGAATGGGCATATGTCGAGCCGTTGATCCCTCCCGCGAGACGTGGCGGCGGTAAGCGGCGGGTCGACATGCGGGCCGTCATGAACGGCGTGATGTACATCCTGAGCACCGGCTGCCAATGGCGGTACATCCCAAAAGACTTTCCACCGCGCAGCACGTTGCACGACTATTTTACGTGGTGGCATTGCGACGGCACGTTGGATCGGATCCATCACGCACTGTACGTCGAATGCCGCGAGAAGGCGGAGCGAGAGGCCAGCCCCACCGCTTGCATCATCGACAGCCAGAGCGTGAAGAGCGCTGAAAAGGGGGGCCCAGCATTGATCCTCACGGGTTCGATGCGGGCAAACTGATCAAGGGCAAGAAACGACATATTCTCGTCGACATGCAAGGTCTGTTGCTGCACGCGATCATTCATTCCGCTGGCGTTCAGGATCGCGATGGCGGCATCTGGTTGCTGGCCACGCTATTCGGTCAATTTCCGTTTCTCGCAAAACTGTTTGCCGATAGCGCCTACGCCGGATCAATCTTCCATACTGCACTGGGCAAAGTCCTGCCCAACCTCAAAACCGAAATCGTCAGACGCTCCGATCATGCCAAAGGGTTCGTGCCATTGCCCAAGCGTTGGATTGTCGAACGTACCATCGCTTGGCTGAACCGTTGCCGCCGACTGGCCAAGGATTGGGAGAACCTCAATCGCAGCGCTCTCGCTTTCCTCAAACTCGCTTCCATCCGCCTCATGTTGCGAAAGCTATGCAATCCTTGATGAAGTCCCCGGACGGACTCTTATGGGGACTGGGATTGCAGTGTGGCCGCCGGTGTGTTGTTTGCTCCGGTCCGCACCACGGGCGCCTATTCCGGCGGTACAGTGAGATTGGCAAAATGCCTTTCTCGAAGCACCACATAGATCCAGAGCGTATCGAGGCGATGCGGGCAGCATTTCACAAAGTGTGTGACGCGTTGCAGTTAAAATGCGAAGTGGATGATCCCATGACCGAGATTATCGTCAACAAGATAGTCGCGGTTTCGAACGAAGGCGAGCGGGATGCTGATGAGTTGAGCCGGCGCGTGTTGGCCGAATTAGACTATTGAAAGACAACTTTGTCACACGCTTCGCACTGAAAGA
>DATBDI010000220.1:0-6556 GCA_036270025.1 Candidatus Udaeobacter sp.
GGCGACCAGATCTCATGGTGCGGTTGGGCTTACTGTTCCATGTTCTTTTTGCTTCCTGCTTATCGCCGCCTGCGCCGGCGCAGGTTCGCCAGGTTGGAAGCAACGTGGGCGCGATAATAATAGGCCGCTCCTGGCCTAACGGAGTCATCGCGCAGGGCGCGGCTCGGCAAGAAAGTTCCGAAGATCCACTCCTGTTACTTGTCAGGTCCGATCTGCTCCGAACCTGAGAGCAGTTGCTGGAAATCAGGACGGTTACGGATCGGATCCCAGACCGGGTCAATCTTCAAAGCAGCAATGGACGCTCCCCCGCCCGCCGGGATTGAGAGCAAACGTCGAAGCCTCTTAACGGCTTCCTCGGGAGCGCCCGCGCGTGCCTCGATTTGCGCGAGCCCGACCTGGAAATTTGCGCCGGACAGGGCATCCTTTTCGATGGAGATTATATCCGCCGCTTGTCTGGAAAGACGCAGCGCATCGGCATTGCGTCCCAAGGCGAGGTAAACCCAAGCTAGCTCCGTTATAGCGAAAGTGTCATCCGGTCGCTCTCTGAATCTGGCCTCGAGTAAAGGCAGCGCTTCTTCTCCCATTGATTTGGCTGCCTCAGGCTCTCCTGCCAGGACCTGAATGGCGACACGCCCGGCAAGCTGTTGAAGATGCCCGCGATCGTCGTTGACCACCCTCTTCTCGACAGCTTGAATAGCATCGGTAAAGCGTCTTCCGGTCACGTCGAGGTAAGCCGGCCAGCCAATGACTGCACCAATGTCGCCGGCTCCGGTAGCGCCGCGGGGGCCGCCGGCGCCGCCGGGGATGCCTTTGATTACCTCTGGAAAATCATCGAGGGCTCGCCGGGCCGAGGCGACATCACCCGTCGTGGTGAGGCGAATCAAGATAAGGAACATCGCTGCCTGCGTATTGTGCGGATCGATGGCGAGAGCTCGCAATTCGGCACGCTCCGCGTCCTTCCACAGACGCAACGCCAGATAAGTCGCTCCGATATTGGTCGGGATTCCGGCGTCGCGCGGGTCGAGTTCCTCCGCTCGTTGAGAATCGGCCAGCGAGCGCTCCCATTCACCGCGCCGGCGATAAACCCAAGCGCAATACGCCCGCGCGTCGGCGTTGTTAGGTTGCAATTCCAGTGTGCGGTTGAACTCTGCCAGCGCGTTCTCGTATTGGCGATGACCCCAATAAAAGAACAATCCCAGCGCAAAGTGCGCTTCCGGCGAATTTGGAGCCAGCGCCAGAGCGCGGTCAATGAGCGACTTCACCTCCTCTAATGCCGCGGGCGCCAAAGGAGAGACGAACCAGTGTCGCGATAGTCGATTGCGTGCGAGCTCCGCGGCGGCCTCGGCAAAGTTTGGATCGGCTGCCAACGCCTGTCGGTAAAACGCGTCGGCACGATCGTACGCGTCTGCGGCCAGACTGCTCTCTGCCTGGTGAAACTCATACTGACCGCGTAGGAAAAGATCATAAGCTTCCGTATCCTCTGTCCGTGCCGCGGCCAGGACATGCGATTCGCTCGGCGAGAGATTCGCTTTCAACGCGTCCGCGATTTGCGCTGCGACCTCGCTCTCAACTGTTAAAACATCCTTAAAGTCACGATCATAACTGTTCGCCCAAAGATGCGTATCGGCGCGGGCATCGATCAACTGCACATTCACCCGGACCTTGTCACCAGCTCTCTGCACCGTCCCCTCGAGGATGGTGGAAACGCCGAGCTCTTGCGCGACTGTCTTTAAGTTGTCCGGCTTGCTCTGATACTTCGCCGTCGAGGTTCGCGAGATGACTTTGAGATCCCGAACCGTCGCTAATTTCGTCAGAATCTCATTCTGTATGCCATCGGCGAAATAGGCGTTCTCCTTTTCAGCGCTCAGATTCTGAAACGGCAGAACTGCGATCGACTTATCGATCTTGTGTGCAGCCACTCGCGGCAAAACGAAGAAACCCGCTGCACCAGAGATAAGGACGCCGATTCCAATCAGGATTATCAAATTACGGCGACGCCGACGTGTGGGTGCGCTGGGCGCTGGCGTTGCACGAATACCTTGCGGCGTTATGTCGAAGACCCAGGCGAGAACGAGCGCGACCGGGAACCCGACCAGCATCAGCGCGATAACCACTCGAACGACCGAATTGGGGATGTCGAAAACTGGAAGGACTTGCGCCAGACCCTGGGCGAGCGCCCAGCTCGCAACCGCGTACGCAAGGGCCACCCGGTAGACCTTGCGCCGCTTCAATTCATCGAAGAAGCCCGTCATAATGAAGGTGAGATGCTAGGCACTGCACAATCCGCCCAAAACGTGCGCTGGTCTAGGCAAACAAGACTGAATGACTTTGCGCCTGCGCTGAAATTTGCATGGCATCCAACGGCGCATCTGAGCAAATTGCTGCAGTGGATCTTTCGACGATCGCCAACATCGCAACCGCTCTGACCGTCCTGACGGCTGTCGTTTTCGGATTGGTCGAGATGCGGCGCGCTCGCCAGGAGCGCGAGGAGCGTGCAGCCTTCGTAGCTGTCCAGGCGATTCTGACGCCAGCGTGGATGCAATCGATGAGCCTCGTGCAGGCAATTTCCGAGGGCACGACTGCATCACAAATCGAGGCCGATCCGCGTCTTTTTCAAGCCGTCCAATCCATAGCTTGCATTCTCGAATCGCTCGGGTATGCGGTGTTCGCGCGCATGGTTCCGTTGAACGTAGTCGACGAACTGCTTGGCGGCACAGTGCGCGTCGCCTGGCGCAATTTGCGCGGCTACGTTGAATACGAACGTGAGCGCACAGGTTCGAAAAAAAACTGGGAATGGTTTCAGTGGCTCGCCGAACAGGTCGACCGCCACAGCAAAGCGCGAACCAGTCTCACCCTCGGCGCGCACGATGCCCACCGCGACTGGCGGCCATGATTGTTAGCGACGAAGTGAACGTCTATACGAAGGCGAACCGTTCGGAATGAAATCTTATTTGGTGAAAACTTCAGATCGCGAAGAGGGTCCTTACCAAGAGACAGAGGTCGCGCAGATGTTCGCAGATGGGCGCGTTGATCGAAACACGCGCTGCAAGCCGGCCGGCGGCGGCGACTGGAAAACTATCGACGACTATCTGCCGATGTTGAAATACGGCACGCAACTGCCGCCGCCCGCTCCGATCCATGACGTGCCCTCGAAACCGCCGCCCGTCTTGTTGTCACAACGAGTTTCGGTGGTGGATTTCGATATCCCCTTCTGGTCTGTTTTGAAAATCATGTTCAAATGGATGGCAGCGGCTTTCATCGTGGGTTGCTGCTTTCTGCCAGCGATTGTCGTTTGTTGGTTAATTGTGATGGCGATTTGGGCAGCGCTAATCGGTGGCGTAATGTCTAATTTGCATCATCCGTAGTAACACCTTTGAACGTTTCTTATGCCCGACCGCACTTACGAATTCGTTCAGGTCGACGTATTCACGCAGACGCTGCTCGCGGGTAATCCGCTCGCTGTCTTTCCCGATGCTCGAGGATTAAATGATGGCGAGATGCAAGCGCTGGCGCGGGAGATGAATCTTTCGGAGACGACTTTTATTTTGCCCCGCGATCCCGCCACTGAAGCCCGGGAAGGAAAGAAAGTCCGCATCTTCACAGTCGAGCAGGAGTTGCCCTTTGCCGGACACCCGACACTCGGGACGGCGCTGCACCTGTATGCGTCTGAGTCGCCTTCCGATTCGACGAAATCCGACCAGATCACGCTCGATTTGAAAGCTGGTAAAATTCCCGTGGGCTTCACTGCGAAGTCGGAGACTGCCGGCCGTGAACGCGTGGATGGTCAGGTGTTTGGTGAAATGCGCCAACGCGATCCCGAATTCGGAACCAGACTTTCGCGAGAAGTCGTTGCTGATGTCATCGGGGTCGAAGCTGACGAGATTGCTTCAGAGTGGCCCATCCAAGCGGTCTCGACAGGGTTGACCTTTACGATCGTGCCATTTCGCCATCAACAGACGCTGTCCGATCTGAAGTTTACGTACGCACAGGCAGCCGAATTTCTGAAGGATAGCGGAGCCAACTTCTTTTACTTTCTGTGTCCCGAACGGCGCGAAGACCGGCTCGAAGCTCGAGCGCGAATGTTCTTTTACGGCGGCGAAGACCCGGCCACAGGATCGGCGGCCGGCTGCGCTGCCAGTTGGATGGTTCAACACGGAGTCGCAAAAACTGATGAGCAGGTGGTGATTCGCCAGGGCATTGAGTGCGGCCGTCCAAGCGAGATGTATGTGCGAGCAACCCGCGATGGCGAGCGCGTTAGAAATGTCCGCGTGGGCGGCTACGCCGTGGAAATATTGCGCGGAACGGTGGTGCTGTAAGTAATCGACATTATCGCGCTCAAATCGTGCTCGTCAGGCTGAATTCCTATTCAGACCTGAACGGTCCTTCGAAAACGCTTTCGGAAACTTTGCGCCGATCATTAGGACTTTCGCGGGCTTGTAGTTTCTCAGGGAGCCATTCTTTCGGCCCCGGTTTGCCGACTGCCGCCATCGCTTCTACTTGGAATTCATCGGGAATCCGCAGTTCTTTGCGCGCGCGATCGTAATCGAATCCTTGCATCCCGTGCACCACCAGACCCTGATGGAAGCCTTGCAACGCGAAATTCTCCCAGGCCGCTCCGGCATCGTACGAATGCGTGATCGAGGGCTCTTCATCGTGCTCGAACTTCTTGCGCGAAATAAACACCACGAGAACAGCCGCGTTTTTTGCCCAGGCCTTGTTCGCGTCGACGAGTAAATCGAAGAACGTCTGCCAATGCTCCGTGCCGCGACGCGCATAAAGCGCGCGCCATTGCTGAGCATTGAATGAAGACGGCGCCCAGCGCGCTGCTTCGAACAGCCGCATCAGCTCCTCTCGCGAAATTTCCTCACCCGACATCGCACGCGGCGACCAGCGATCGAGCAGAAGCGGTTCGATCTGATGGTCTGCCTTGCGGATTTCGCTGCCTTTGATCACGTTAATGGGCACGAAACCCGAGCAGTTTCAGATGAAAATCACTTTGCCGCGCTGAACGCTCGCCTTATCGCAAGCCCATTACCGACAGGGTGTCGCTATCAAGCTGACCAGTTTGGCGCAAGCCATTGGTGCTTTGGTAACGCCTGATGGCTTTCTGCATGTCAGCGCTGAGCACACCGTCTGTGTCGCCACGATAGTAGCCTTGGCGAGCCAGTCGCTCCTGCGCTGCGACAATGGTCGAATCGTCTGATTGCGATTCATCGCTGTAGGCATTCGGATCGTCGTACGCTTCAGTTCGGTAAACACCTGAATCGTAGTAGCCCTGCGATTGGTCGGGATAGCTGTTTTGATCGTAATACATTTGCCCCTGGTAATCGCCGGAGTTGTAATCGCCGGGATTATAATTGGACGAATACGGATAATCATAACCATAGGTCGACGAGCCGTAGCCATCATTCGGAAAGCCATAGTCGTAGAAGTAATCGTCCGGGTAGTACGAATTCCACCACGGAGAAAAGCCCAGATTGAAGATCACCCACGATCCGTTAACGAAACAGCACCGGTGACCATTCCACCAATGGTCACTGTGACGGTCCCAGTCGCGATGCCAATCGCCCGATTGCCGCGCGAAAACGTGTCTTTGCCAGTCGCGCCGCACGTGATTGTTTCCATTTCGGAAATTGTTCGCGTTCCGCAGATTGTTTCCATTCCGCAGATTGTTTGCGTTCCGCAGATTGTTTCCATTACGGAACTGCGTTCCGGTGTTTCGCTGGTTCCACACGCGTGTGACAGCTGGATTTCTGCGATTCGCGAACGGCGCGACACGATTGCGTTGCGGAATACTTGCTACCGTGTATGGACCGGAACGCGTGAACGAACCTCGACTCGAATAGGAAGGCCGCCGGTACGCGGAGGACGGTGACGAACGCATGCCAAACGAGGAATGGCGTTGGCCTGAATAAAACGGTCTGCTGCCGTGTGACCGCATCGGCGTCGAGCGAAACGATGAAACACCGCCGGGCCGCCTCGGAGCGTGAGCCGCCGGGGCACTGCGTGCCGGCGCGGTGTGAGCAGTTGCGCCACCATGAAAACCTTTTCCGCCGCCATGGAAACCTGCCGGATTTGCTTGAGCGATAATGGCCGAACTCGCGACAAGTGCGACCGACAAGAACGTAGTTTTCATGGTTTCATTTCCTTTCGAGTTGCTGAATCATCTTCCTGCCCTACTAACGTAAACCCCCCGCGATGCGCAGGGTTTCGCCTGTGATCCATTTCGAATCATCAGAAGCGAAGAAGACCGCGGCGGGCGCGATGTCGTCGGTTTGGCCCACTCGACCCAGCGGTGTCTGCGCTTCAAACATGGTTCGAATCTCGCTTTCATGAAAACCGCCCGAGATCACCCCATCGGTTATGACCATCCCAGGGTTGATGGAGTTCACCCGGATCTTGCGCGGTCCGAGCTCCTTCGCCAGCGTTCGCGTAATTGCATCCACGGCACCCTTGGTTGCGTTATAAACCACGGCAGTCGGCGGTGTCAATGAACTAGCGAGTGAACCGACATTGACGATGCTGCCGCCGTCCGGGTTGAAATGCTTGAGTGCTG
>DATBDI010000221.1:0-20705 GCA_036270025.1 Candidatus Udaeobacter sp.
GTTCCGCCGCCATTTAAGATGGAGAAGCTCGCATCGCCTACAGTTTGAAGATCGCCGGTCAGATTGAAGTTGATGTCCGCGTTCCCGCCGATGGTGCCGCTCGTGTTATTAATCTGAGCCAACAGAGAATTCGCAGTAATGTTAGCCGCGTTCACGTTGATGGCGGTGTTCCCACCAATCGTTCCGCCACTACTGTTATCGATCAAAAAGGTCGCGTCGCCCGAAGTTGTGAGATCGCCAGTGAGAGTGAAGCTGACGGCCGCGCTCCCGACGATGCTACCGTCGGCGTCATTAAAGATGTTAGCAAAGAGAGCGCCCCCAGCGGAAATGCTGGCCGCGCCCACGTTAATCGTGGCATCCGCTCCGATCATTCCACCATTGGAGTTATTGATGGTGAAGCTCGTGTCGCCCTGCGCAGCGAGATCGCCGCCAAGATTGAAGGAGAGGTTGGCAATCCCGCTGATCGTGCCACCGCCGCTGTTGTCGATCGCGGCATTAAGAGCGCCGCCGGTTGAAATGTTATTTGCGGTCACATTCACCGTGGCGTTAGAGCCGATCGTTCCTGGCCCGCTTCCGCTGCCGTCGTCGTAGTTTAGGATTTCAAAGGCCGCCTCGCCCTGAGTCGTGAGATCTCCGCCGACATTCAGGGTGACGTTGGCGCTAGACCCGATGCTGCCGCCATTGCTGTTATCGATCTGAGCAAGCAAAGAATTCGCAGTAACGTTCGCTGCAGTCACGTTGATTGCGGCGTTTCCGCCGATGTTCCCGCCGAGGTAATTAGCGATTTCGGCAGCAAAGGCGCCGCCGCTCGAGATGTTGTTTGCGCTCAGGCTGACCGCTGCATCTGAGCCGATCGTCCCACTCCTGGTGTTGTCGATCGTGGCATTAAGGGCGCCGACCGTTGAAACGGTGGTCGCACTTAGATTGACCGCGGCATCCCCGCCGATGGTGGCGCCGAAAAAATTTATGATAATAGCGGCGAGAGCATCGCCGGTCGAAATGTTATTTGCGGTGACGTTCACCGTGGCGTTCGAGCCGATCATACTGTGCCCTGCGCTTCCGCTAAGAATAAGGAACACCGCAGCGCCCTGGGTGGTGAGATTACCGGCGATATCGAAACTGAGCGTAGCGCTCGAATCAATCACTCCACCATTTCTGTTCTCAATAGTAACGCCAAGGTCTCCGCCAGTAAAAATGTTGGACGCGGTTACGTTGATCGTGGCATCTGAGCCGATCGTTCCACCGGTCTCATTCGAGATGGTAAGCAGCGCATCGCCCTGGGTGGTGAGAGCGCCGGTGAGATTGAAGTTGAGGTTGGCAATCCCGCCGATCGTGCCACCGCTGCTGTTGTCGATCGCGGCGTTAAGAGTGCCGGTCGAAACGTTGTTTGCAGTCACGTTGATCACGGCATCCGACCCGATCATTCCACCTCCGCTGCCATCGTTGCGGTTGGAAATGCCAAAGCTGGCCTCGCCCGTAGTGGTGAGAGCGCCGCCGACGTTAAAAGTGAGATTGGCGCTCGAATCAATCGTTCCGCCGTTGTGGTTATCGATTAAGGCGTCAATGGAACCGGCTGTGAGGTCTCCTCCCGTTGTGACGGAAATATTTCCGCCAGTTCCGATATGGCCACCGTTGTTGTTGAGGACGGACAAGCTCAACGCTCCACCGCCGTTGACGGTCAGATTCGCGCCCGTGTTCAGCGTGATATTTCCGCCGGTCCCGACAGTACCTCCGTTGCTGTTGTTGATAGTTAGGGATAAGCTGCCGCCGTTGACGGTCAGAACCGTCCCGATATCAAAGGTAATGTTTGCGCCATTGGTTAGTGTGACGCCGGGTTCGACGGTTGTTTCGACAACAACGTCCGATGCGCTGAAAGAACTCCCGGTCGCAAACGTGATGTTGCCGCCATTTGCCGCATCGGCAATGACATCACTCGTGGCCGCAAGCGATCCACCGATGGCAATGTTTCCACTCTCAGAAACTGAAATATTGCCTCCGGCGCTCCGTGTAGAAAACTGGCCGCCGAGAATCAGATCGGTTCCGGCATTAAACGTGATGTTTCGGCCTGCATAGAGAAATAAATCGGTCGTGCCGATGACTCGCGACGCCAGCGTTAGATCTCCGTTGGGTCCGCGCGCGTAAAAGAAGAGGGTCGGGATACCCTGAAACGTGATCTCAGAACCGAGGTTGATCGAACCGTCTTGCGAGGCGAGGAGCAAGGCATCGAGCCCAGTGAAAGTGAGCGTGCCCCCGGGCAGGCCAGAGGTGATATCACCGACGCTGATCAAGGCGAGGTTCGTCACGCCATTAGTCAAATCAATGGTCGGATTACCGGCCAATTGTAATGATGTGAACTTGAACGCAGCGAGCGGGAAATGGCCGGCATTTTCAAAGTTGGTGTCGAAATCGAGCGCCGTGTCGACGGCCGAGGTGGAACCGAAAGCCCATAGCGAGAAAGCTCCGTCATTCACCGGGCCACGATAGATTTTGCCGAAGTCCGTCACGCGATTGGTGGTGATCGACGGATCGGTCGTGATGACCGTGCCGTCCGTGATTAGATAGGGAACCGGCGAAGTAATTACGGCCGGCGTCCCGAACTTGCTCGGAGTTGGAGGTGGCGGCGTCGGTGTTACTGGGGGAGTCGGTGTTACTGGAGGAGTCGGTGTTACTGGGGGAGTAGGTGTTACTGGGGGAGTTGGCGTTACTGGAGGAGTAGGTGTTACTGGGGGAGTAGGTGTTACAGGAGGAGTAGGTGTTACTGGGGGAGTCGGTGTTATTGGAGGAGTTGGCGATTCCGACGGCGTCGTTTGCGTTTGTTCGGCGACGATGGCCTGATCGATCACGTTGGCGATCCTGATCGGATCGAGCGGATTCGGCGTTGTTGGGGCAAAGAGCATGCTGGCTAGTTGCTTCTGTTCTTCCAGCACGATCAGATACAAGCTGGGCAACGGCCTGTCGAAGCCGGTGAAAAAGAGCGAAGTGCTTACTAATCTTGCGATGTCAAAGGTCAATACTGTCGAAAAGCTCTTGCCGTCGGTGGTAACCATTTGCCCGGGACCCAGCTCCACGGACTGACCGTTGGCCAGATAAAGGCGGATTTGCCCTTCCAGACAAAGCCACTTGCTGAAGAGATGCGGGTTACTGGCGGTGGCGGGATGAAATTCGCCGATGCCGGTGGTGCCCGTGATTGCGGCGGTGACGCCGACTGTTCTGATTGTCGCGCCGCCGCTTCCCTTGGGTACCTGAAAAAGAATGGCGCCGTTGACAAGATTCATCTCCCGCGTGCCTTCTTTGAAACTGAAAGTCGTGTTGGCGCCGAGGCGCGTGATGGTTAGGTCGTTGAAAGTCAATTCGCTCCGCGACTGCGTGCCAGTGCTAACAGCGGCGCCATGGCGGATGACATCGCTGAGCGCGACCGGGCGTGGTGCCGGTTTTTCGAGCAGCACTTTAACGTCATTCACGACCTGCGTGACACGCGCTGCGTGCAATTCCACTCCGCATGCCGAAGTGGCGATGGCGATCGTCCAAATAAAGGCTGACGCGGCGGCAATGAATTTTGTGTACGGGGAACCTGCGAATAGGTTTTTCATACCGGGTGGGATTTAGTTCATAAGGAGCGGCATCGATGTCGGCTGAATTAAGGTGTGCGAGACTGGTGGCCGGTATTTGTTAGTGGCTTTGGGGATGGCGTCGCCGATGGTGAATTAACGAGGGTGACCTGTGTGCCGCGTCCCAAGATGACGAGATTCGAGCGAATATACGTGCCCTTGGCTATCATGTTCAGTTGCTTCTGTTCTTCCGATTCGATCCGCCGTTGACTGGGGAGAGGTTGAAACTCGCGGACCAGCAGGCACGTCTTCATCTCTCGTGCAATGTCGAAATCCGCCGGCTCCGGGAGGGCGGTGACGTCCGGCTTGGTAATGAGAATTTGGCCGGGCTGCACCAGCAGCGATTCGCCGAGGGGATGGGTCAAATAACATCGAACGGTGCCTTCCAAGACAAGCATCTTGACGTAGAACTGGCCATGACGCTCGATTATGCCAGTGGCGCCTGTACTTGCGGTCGTGATCGCAGCGGTTTTGATCTTCAAGCGGCCAACGCCCTTCGGTATCTGGAAAAGCACGGCACCTTCGCCAAGGTTCATGGTGCGTGTCGCTTCGCTGAAACTGACAGTCGTTTTGGGGCCGAGACGGACGATTGCTTGGTCTGCCAGGATTAATTCGGTGTGCGATGCCGCGCCGGTGCCGATCGCATCGCCATCGCGAACGCTTTTGCCAACAGTGGCTGCATGCGGTGCCGCTTGTGTTGAGATGAGCTTAACGTCATTTACTACGTGTGTAACGCGCCCTTCTTTCAACTGCGCAGCGTCTAAACAGATGGCGCTCACGATGAGACAAACGAGCAAACCGCACGCTAAGATTTTCGCTCTTCGCGCTGAAGAAAGAGAGCGATTTTTCACCGGACGTTAGAATTTCAGTGTCAGCGCTACGCCGCCGCCAATGTTGGCGACACTGTAATCGAAGACACTGTGATTGGACTGATTCCAGGAGAAAGAGCTGAGAGCGCTCAACATGAGCCAGTCCCGAACCCGGTAGTTTGCGCTCAGAGAAAGTATTTCATTCACATCGGTTCGATCGCCAGAATAATAATCGCGCACCACGAACTGAAACCCGGCATCGAGCGAAAAGGAGCGACTCAAAGCAAGATCGTAGTTGGCGTAGAGTGAGTAGTTGTTGCGCCGCGGTACTTCGGGATTCCCATAAAAGCTGAGGTTCAAACCAACACCGACCACGAGCTGTTGCGCACGGGTGATCCGGAACGGCAGATCCGCGCTCAAAATGATGGAATGATTGGCCAATAATTCGTCGAAATTGTCAGTGTCCGTAAGGCGGTTGTAGTCATAATACCCGCGGAGGCTCAGGTTGTGGAACTGCGGCAGGTAATAAAGTAAGCCGGCGATCACATCGAGGCTGGCGAAATTAAGTTCCGTCAATTGGTCGTAGAAGAAGAATTGCTGTATGACCCCGACTTGCGCGTACAACGTATTGGTAATGCGCGGCTGATACATCAAGGTCACGCCCGGCGCGAAGAGCACATCGTCTTGCTCGCCTCTGCTAACAAGGGCGGCATTAGAGGTCCAGTAAAACGGAGAGTAAATGGAAATCGTGAACGGTTTATACTCTTCCACCCGCTTTAAGATCTGCTGCTCTCCGATGTCTTTCTCGTTCGGACTTGCGACTGCGTAACCTTCAGTTTCGGCACTGGGTGTGGCGCTTGGACCTGGATAGGCCTGCCTGCCCAGCAATTCCGCGCGATTTTGCGCCGAGCCAGGCGGTGCCTGGCCTTGCGTTGGCTGACCCGCGAGAATCAGAGCCGCTGCGCCCATGAACAGAGGCCACCGCAGTGGAGATTTCGAAAAATGCGGGGAACCGAACAAAGTTGGGGTTTTTGTGAGGCTTTGGAATTTCCGAGTCAAGCAGAATTACTTAACGTCGAGATCAATGGTTTTAACGTTTCAGGGATCCAACGTTTCAACGAGCTAATGATTTAACGGTGGTGTCCGTCCCGCTCAATGAAATTTCAAAATCCCGTAATAGAGGTATAATGCGCGCGTGCATTGGCTTGGTCGCTATCGGCTTTTGATCCTTGCGTCGATCTGCGTTTTTTGGACCGGCCTGATTGTTCTAGGCCATTTCTTTTCCAGTGCGCCGTTTATTTCGGCGCCGTGGCTAGGCGAGCAGGGCTTTGAGGATTTGCTACGACGGGAGGGAAGAAAGACAGCGGCACCTCCCAATTTCGTCTTTCTGGGCATTGATCAAAGCACATTGCAATTGCCGCCAATGACTGCTGAAGAAATCTCGAGCAGCCGGGGCCTTCAATTGATGACTGCGCAGCCGTTCCCGTGGTCACGTGAAGTTTGGGCGCTTCTGCTTGACCGGCTGTTCGCGGCAGGCGCTCGACTTGTGATGTTCGACATGATCTTTAGCCCACCTAACGATGGTGATTCGGCATTTCATGCCGCGCTCGATCGTTACCATGACAAGGTTGTCCTTGGCGCCAATTTTGATGTGCAAAATGTCGCGCAGACCGTGACTCCAAACGATGCGCTGATTCCACCGCCGCAAATGCAGGATGACCGGGTCGGCTTCGTGAATTTCTGGGCTGACCCAATCGACGAAAAAATTCGGGCGGTGAATTACCGAGTTACCAATCGCCAGCTCATGAATTTGCCGCCACACCCGGACCAGGAAATTTATGAATCTCTTTCTGCCCGCGGTCTGCAGAAAATCGGCCACGGGGACGATGTGCCGCGCGGTTTTCGCGGGTACATGATTCGCTTCACTGAACCAGATGCGTTCTTCCCGCGCCCGCTCTACGAAGTTTTTGATCCCAAACTTTGGCACGCCAATTACGCGGACGGCGCGTTTTTCAAAGACAAAGTCGTGATCGTCGGGACGTCAGCACAGGTGGAGCACGACGTTTTGGTAACGCCAATGAGCCCCGTGACGAGGGGCCCTGGGCTGCATTTGCAGGCGATGGCTGCCGCCATCGGCCACGAATTCTTACGCCCCACGCCACAGGCAGTAAACTTCGCGCTCGTAGGCGCGGCAGGGTTTGTCGCGTGGTCGCTCATTGCATTTTTGCGCAAGCCGTTGGTCTGTGTTGGAGCGCTTATAGCAATCACTGCCGCATATCTTGGAACGACTCGATTGCTTTACGATAAGACCGGCTTTCTGCTGCTGACGGTTCCCGTGTTATGCGCCTTGCTGCTGAGCGGATCGTTCTCGCTCGGCTTCGAATACGCCGTCGAACGTCTGGAGAAATTGCGCACCCGCCGCACGCTGGAACGCTACGTTTCGAAAAATCTCGTCCGTGAAATTCTGGAAAATCCAGACGGCTACTACAGCTCCTTGCGTGGCGTCCGTGTGCCGGTAACAATCCTCTTCTCGGACTTGGTTGGGTTCACCACGCTTTCAGAAAGAGCTGATCCGGAAGCGCTGGTGGCGCAGCTCAACCAGTACCTGAGCGGGATGACTTCGGCCATCTTCACCAATGGCGGCACGCTCGATAAATTTATCGGCGACGCGATCATGGCAGTATGGGGCAACGTGCGCAGCCTTGGGACAACACAGGATGCGAAAAACTGCGCGCTTAGCGCACTGGCAATGCGGCGAGAACTGCGACAGCTCAATGAAAATTGGCGCGGTGAAGGTCGCATGGGCCTCGGCATGGGCATTGGCATTAATCACGGTGAAGTAATCGTCGGCAACATAGGCTCACATGAGCGGATGGATCCCACCGTCATAGGCGACGCCGTGAACCTGGCGTCGCGCCTGGAAGGCCTCACGCGAGTCTACGGTGTGGATATCCTGGCCGGTGCGACAGTTGCCGACCTTGTCCGGGACGAGATTCATGTCCGTTCCGTTGCGCGCGTTCAGGTGAAAGGCAAAACGAAACCCGTGGACGTCGTCACGTTCGTCGGCGCGCGAAATGAGGACGTCGATCCGGAATTGCTCAAATGGCTGGAAACGTACGAAGAGGGACTCGAGAAGTTTCGCGTCCGCGAGTTTACCGAAGCGAAAATCCTGTTTTCGCGATTCCTGGAATTTTATCCTGACGATTTCCTGGCAAAACTATATCTGAATCGCACGCTTGAGTACGAACAAACCCCGCCCGATGAAGCATGGCAGGCGGTGGAAGTGTTCCAGAAAAAATGACGTCGTCCCGAGGGGGCACAAGGCGAAGGGTCTCCCGAATGTGCACGCCGTCACGCAAATCACGCGCAAGGGTCCTCCAAAGTGAGCGCGTTGTCGTGAGGTCCCTCGCTTCGCTCGGGATGACACGCGTTTTCGTTTCACTGGCGAAATTCGCGTAATCCGTGGTTTCCTTTTCTATCGCCGCGGCGTAAAGAAGCCGCGTGAAAGAAGCGCCGAAGAAATTTCATTTCCTCGGAATTTGCGGAACAGCAATGGCGTCTGTGGCGGTGGCTCTGCAACAGCGCGGCTTTAAGGTCACTGGGTCAGACGAAAACGTTTATCCCCCGATGTCAGACTTTCTTCAAGGCAAAGGTATCCCGGTGAAACGAGGTTATCGCGCGGAAAATATTCCCGCCGACGCAGATGTAATTGTGATCGGGAACGCAATGAAACGCGGCAATCCGGAAGTGGAAGCCGTTCTGAACAGAAAATTGTTTTACCTCTCATTGCCGGAAGTGCTGAAAAATCATTTTCTATGCGGCCGGCATAATCTTGTCGTCACCGGTACGCACGGAAAAACAACCACGACGGCGCTGCTTGCCTGGATTATGGAGAAAGCGGGACGCAAGCCTGCTTACCTGATCGCGGGGCTCCCAAAAAATTTCGGCCAGGGAGCGCGCCTGAACGATTCAAAATATTTTGTGATCGAAGGCGACGAATACGACACTGCATTTTTCGACAAACGCTCGAAGTTTGTCCATTACCTGCCGGAGCTGGTGATCGTTAATAATATTGAGTTCGACCACGCGGACATCTTCAAGAATCTCGACGAGATCAAGCTCAGCTTCCGTCGCCTGCTCAACATTGTTCCGCAGAATGGCATGGTGCTGCTGAACGGCGACGATCCGAATTGCGTGGAAGTCGCCAGAGATTGCCTGGCGCAGATGATCGAGGTCGGCTTCTCGAAAAATTGCGCACAGCGGATCAGGGACGTCGTTTACTCGCCGGAAGCGTCGAGGTTCAGGCTCGGCGAAGACATGTTCGAAATTCCGCTGATCGGCGAATTCAACGTGCGGAATGCGGCGATGGCAGCAATGGCAGCGCGCTTTTACGACGTGCCAAAGAGCAAGATTGATAATGCATTGAAGAGTTTTGCGGGGGTTGCGCGGCGGCTGGAGCTTCGCGGCGAAGCGCGCGGCGTGAGGGTCATTGACGATTTCGGACATCATCCGACGGCGATCGCGCAAACTTTACAAGCGCTGCGACGTCAATATCGCGGGCACAGGCTCTGGGCGGTGTTTGAGCCGCGCTCCAACACGACTCGGCGGGCGGTGTTTCAACAGCAACTTCCAGATGCCTTGAAAATCGCCGACGGAGTGTTCATCTCGCAGGTGGCGAGGCTGGAGCAGATCCCGGAAAACGAGCGACTAAAACCAGAGAGAGTTGTGGCTGCAATCGCCAAGTCCGGCCAGTCTGCGTTTTACGAACAGAACGCCGAGGCAATTCTTGACCGCATGGTTCCATTGTTGCGGCCGAGAGATGTAGTCGTCGTTTTTAGCAACGGCGGCTTTGATAATATTCACGAGAAGCTGCTCGCGCGTTTGCGCGCGTAAAGCGCTAAAAGAGGCTGAAGGCGTTGAAGTGGTGACTGCGCCGTCTTGTGATGTTGAGCGAAGCGAAACATCTCTGATTTTGCCTGTGCGCTGGCGGAAGAAAACAATCAGAGATTCTTCGCTTCGCTCAGAATGACAATCAATTCCGTTCAGCGGTTCAACGGCTTTAACCTTTTTAGCGAGCTACGGAGCCGCGCTTGTGTGATCGTGCACAATGCGCCAACCTTCCGTGAAACGCTTCAAGATGAGTGTGAATCGTCCATGCGGCTGGTCGTTTGCGCGTTTTAAGCTCCAGCGACCGAGCACCACAGCCGCATCAGGTGAGAGCGGCGTGATTTCAATGTCTGAAAACGAAAGTGTTCCCATTTTCGTGCGGTCGGAATACTTTTCATGATAACGTTGGCGCACTGTTTCCCAACCGCGTCTGACTTCATCTTCTGAGATGAAGACAGTCGAAGGCGCGCGCGCGTAACCGTCCATGAATCCATCGATGTCGCCGCGGTTCCAGGCATCCTGCTGCGCGCGAAGCACGGCTTGAATCTGAGCAACCGCGGACGTGCTCGGAGTTTCTGTCGGTGCCGCCAACACGGTCGTCGCGACGAAAATGCAGGAAACACCGGGCACTTGCAGCATCAGGGATCGGTAGTAAGCTACGAGCCCTCGCCCCAACCAGTCAGAGCAGTAAAGGATCGTTTTAAGTAAGGGAAATACGTTGACCGGTTTCATAAATCTAGCGTCGCCCATCCATCGAGGTAGGACTGTGCCCTTCCTTTTCTACATCGCGATGCTCGTGCTTGCCAGCGCGACGGCGACGCTAGCTCAGCGTGCGCCACGACCTCCGGCACCACCGGCCCCCGCCAAGGGCGCGAACCACTCACAAGAAGATCCGCCTCCTCCGCCTCCGAACGCGCCGGCGACGGTTCGGCTGCAATTTCCTAATAGCGACGTCGTCGATGTATTGCATCTCTACGAGCAGCTCACCGGCAAGAAATTGGTGATGGACAATTTTGTCCAGGGCAAGGTGAACATTTTCATCGCCAAAGATGTGTCGCGCGATGAGGCGATCAAAATCATCGAGATGAGCATGGCCCTGAATGGCATCTCATTGGTTCCAGCGGCGCGCGACATCGTGGACGTGGTCGGCGCCGGCCAGAATCCGCGAAAGGCGCCGGTGCCAATCATTTCTGACATGGCAGATATTCCACCCGGCAATCCTGTCGTCAGTTTCTTGTTCAAGCTGCAGTACGCAGATCCTCAGGAACTCCAACAAGTATTGATGGCGTATTTTCAGGGGAGCTCGGGCACCATCAACATTCTGGCTTTGCCAAAATCCTCCAGCCTGTTGGTAACGCAGAACGCCGACATCATTCGCCAACTCGCCGGCGTCATTGAACAAATCGACGTCGCCCCCGCTGAAGTGGTCAGCGAGTTCATCAAACTCGAGCGGGCGGATGCCAGCAAGGTCGTCGACATGCTTAACGACATCTTCGAAAAGGGAGGCCAACCGACCGGCCAGCCAGGTCAGCCGGGGGTTCGGGCTGTGAAGTTGCCGGGAGGCGTGCCGCAGCCGATGCCACCCGAGGCCGGCGGAGCCGGTGTGCTCTCGGAAGAAGCAATAATCGTCGGCAAAATCAAGCTGACTCCCGACGTGCGCACGAATCGCATTCACGTTGTCACGCGGCCGATCAATATGCCTTTCATCCGGCAATTGATTCACGAATTCGATGCGAATGTTGAGTTCGGAAAACCGGTTACCCGGTATTTGAGATACATCTCCGCTGGTGACGTTCTGCCGGTGCTGGTTCAAGCGCTGACCGAGCCCGGCACGGAAGGTGGCGGTAACGGAGCAGGAGGAGCGGGCGGCGGCCTTGGGGGAGGTCTTTCACCGGCGCCACAAGATCAGCGAAGGGCGAACTCAACGGTGACCAGTCCCTACACTGGAGGGCAGAGCGCCACCGCGAGCGGCAGCTCGCTTAACATTTCGGAAGAACTTTCCACCCAACCAGTGGACACGGTGCCCAAAGCCGTCACGATTGGAAACTCGAAGCTCATCGCCGATCAGCGCGCAAACAGCATCATAGTCCTCGGCAACCGCGAGGTGACCGTGAAAGTGGAAAAGATCCTGGACGAAATGGACGTCAGAGCGCCGCAGGTCGCGCTGAGCACCGTCGTCGGCGAATTGACGCTGCAAAACAACGAAGAATTTGGAGTCGATTGGTTCGCAAAATATGACCGGCGATTTGTGGGCACTTCACGAAACGGTACTGTGGCGATACCCGGATCGAGTCCAACCTCTGGGAATGTCTTGCCCGGGGGCACGGCGGTTCCGATCCTGTCCAGCATCATTGATCCGGCTCATCTGATTAACTTCAGCCAGATTATCCAAAATGTCGGTTCGGGAACCAATATTTACGTCGCTGCCGGGAACGCTTTTGCCGCGATAGTGCACCTGTTGGAATCAACAGGTCGGTTCAGAGTCGTTTCGCGACCAATGGTTTTCACGAGCAACAACAAGAAAGCGATCATCGCATCCGGTCAGGAGATTCCAGTTCCTGTCAGCACGCTCAGCAATGCGAACACCATCGGCAATGTCGCGTCGGTGGCGTCAAACGTGGAGTACAAAAAAGTGGCGCTTCAATTAGAAGTCGTGCCTCTCATTAACTCTGAAAAGGAAGTCTCCCTCGATATTTTGCAGAAGATCGACAGCTTGACGGGCCAGGTGACAAATATCAGTGGAAACGAGATCCCGACCATTGCCACGCGTTATATCCGATCAAACGTCTCGGCACCCAATGGATCGACAATCGTCCTTGGCGGTTTGATTCAGGACAACAAGCGCAAGAGTTATACAGGCTTCCCCTATCTCTCGCGGATTCCCGTTCTGGGCTCAGTGTTTCGCAACACGTCATCCGTAAAGGAGCGCACAGAATTGATCGTTCTAATGTGTCCGGAAGTGAGCTTGACCAAGCTGGATGCTTATAGGCTTCGCCAAAAATGGGAGGACACGACGCACTTTGGGCCTGAACTCGATCAGAGCACATGTCCAGACTGTCCGAAAGTGGAGAGTGGCAAACAGCTAGACTTGCCGCCACCTGATCTTCCCGCCGGCAAAGACATGTAGTATTGGTTTGGTATGATACGCCTGATAATGGCTTTGGTCCTCGGTCTTGGCGCAACGCTCGCGTGTGCGGATGAGTTTGACGTTGTCGATTACGGCATTTTTCGGTCACTTGATCCGCTGGCTCAACGAGATGAATTGGGGACCACTCATCAGATGCCGCGCGTGAATGCTACGGATTTTGCGCCTCGATATCGCTGGCGTTGGATTTACTACTTCAAAGCGCCCGAGCAACTTGTTCTGCAACCTGCTTACGTAGGCTCAATGCAAACAGCTTTGCGCCGGCGCGGCTACTACTGCGGCCCAATCGACGGCGTGTTCACCCCGGAGGTTTCCGATGCGATCGCGCGGCTGCAAAAGAATTATTCGATGCGCGTCACCGGCACCCTTACCGAATCTGTGCGGCGGGCGTTGTTCATGCCGTGAGCTCTGCTAAATGAACGCGGCTCCGAGTCAATCGCTGATCAATTTGTTGCTGGAAAGCGGTGTGCCTTCGCACGAGGAAGCCGCGCCGTTGGCGACAAACCTCAACGGCGGTTCATGGGTCAGCCAGGTCCTCGATTCCGGCAAAGTAGACGAACAGCGGTTCCTGAGCGCAATTGGGAACTTTTTCCGCGTGCCGCTTGTCTCAATTGGCGCAAAGAAAATCGACCGGGCGACATTATCGATGCTGCCGAGCCGTTTCGTTTTTCAACACCACATTCTTCCGATCGAGGTAAAGGAGAACTCGGTGGTGCTCGCAACGTACGACCTTTTCAATTCCATTGGGCGACAGCTCGCGGCGCAGCTTTCGAAAAAACCGCCCGAATGGGTGCTGGTGCCGCGAGGTCAACTTTTGCGCGCGATGAAAACGCTATACGGCGTCGGCGCCGAGACGTTCGACGAAATCCTCAAGACCAGGGGTGCACTCGATGTGCTCGAGGACGCCGAGACCGCCATCGAGCTGAACGCCGACGATCCCGAAGCCTCGGTGGTGAAATTCGTCAACCAAATCATCCGCGAAGCAATCATGGAGCGCGCCACCGATATTCACGTTGAGCCGCTGGAAAACGATCTACGGATTCGCTATCGAATAGACGGAATTTTGCACGAAGTCGCTGTCCCGCCGCAGTTGCGGGTGTTGCAATCGGCGATTATTTCGCGGCTCAAAGTTATGTCGCACATGGACATTGCGGAACGCCGTCTGCCGCAGGATGGACGGATGAACTTGCTTGCCGGCAATCAGGAGATCGACGTCCGCGTGTCGACGATTCCCACAGTCAACGGCGAATCAATCAGTTTGCGTTTGCTCAGCCGCGGAGAACAGCAATTCAATTTTGATCGGCTCGATTTGGGCCCGAAGCAGGAGAAGATTATTCGCACTCTTCTGACCCAGCCCAACGGAATCATCCTTCTTACCGGACCGACCGGCTGCGGGAAATCGACCTCGCTGTATTGTTTCCTCAGTAGCATCAATTCGGTGCAGCGCCGCATCATTACCATCGAAGAACCGGTGGAATATCGAATCCCAGGCGTATCGCAAATCGACGTAAAGCCGGAGATCGATCTGACTTTCGCCAAGGGCCTTCGTCATATTTTGCGACAGGATCCGAACGTCGTGATGGTCGGTGAAATTCGCGACGTCGAGACTGCCGACATCTCAATTCGCGCGGCCATGACCGGCCACCTTGTTTTCAGCACACTGCACACGAACGATGCTGTAGGTGGCATTACGCGTCTGCTGGACATGGACGTGGAACCGTTTTTGCTCGCCTCGGTTGTGAAATCCTTCATCGCGCAACGACTTGTGCGCACGATTTGTCCGGACTGTGTCGAGTTAGTTGAGTACCCACGGGACTACCTCGCGGAAATCAGTTTTCCGGTGAAAGAACTGGGCACCAGGTTCGGGCGCGGCGCCGGTTGCGATCAATGTCGCCACACCGGTTATCAGGGCCGCGCGGCGATTTACGAGGTTTGCGTCATCACCGAGCCACTGCGAAAGCTGATCATGCGAAGACGCGACGGCAGCGAGCTGAAGCAATGCGCTATTGCTGAAGGTATGGAGACTCTGCGCCAGGACGGCTGGCGACGAGTTGCCCAAGGCGGAACAACCATTGAAGAAGTCGTACGAGTGACGCAGATCGACGAAGTGATGGCTGAAACTATTGAAGAAGCCGAGCCGGTGGTGGCAGCCGAAGCGGGTTAGGCGCACGCCCCGCAACCGTCATCCGCAACG
Organism: Candidatus Udaeobacter sp.; assembly: GCA_036270025.1. Taxonomy (GTDB): domain Bacteria; phylum Verrucomicrobiota; class Verrucomicrobiia; order Chthoniobacterales; family UBA10450; genus Udaeobacter. Next base: position 14,644 of record DATBDI010000221.1, read on the forward strand.
CCGCGAGGGAATCTCGCCTACGATTCGCGGCCATTCGATCATTAAACGACGCGGGCTCATTGCATGACGGTCGTCGGCTTGTGTGCTCAGGACTGCGACTGTGAGGTCCCACGCTTCGCTCGGGATGACAGCTTATTCGCCGCGCAACTCGCGGATGGCTTGTATGTAATCTTTCGAATGAAAAATCGAGGTGCCGGCGACGAGAACGTTTGCGCCGTTTTCGATTGAGATTCGCGCGGTCTCGGGCGTAATCCCGCCGTCCACTTCGATGTCGATCTTATGCTCGCGCGGTTTGTTCCATGCCGCTGTGCGCCTGACTTTTGCCATTTGATCAGACCGGAACTTTTGGCCGCCAAACCCGGGATGCACAGTCATGATGAGCAGCATGTCGATGCTGCCGAGCAACGGTTCGACTAATTCGAATGGAGTTTCGGGATTTAGCGTTAGACCCGCTCGGCAGCCGGTGTCTCGAATGTGCTCCAAGGTTTTCGCGACATCATGTTTAGCTTCCGGTTCCACGTGAACGGTGATTGAGTTTGCGCCGGCTTTGACGAATCGCGGCACGTAATGATCGGCGTGCTCGATCATGAGATGCACGTCCAGCGGCAGCATTGTTTGCTTGCGCACCAGTCGAACAACGTCCGGCCCGAAAGAAATATTGTCGACGAAATGGCCATCCATGATGTCGCAGTGGATCCAATCCGCCCCTGCAGCTTCGACGCGATGGATTTCGTCACTAAGTCGTGAAAGATCGGCGGCAAGAATGGAGGGCGCCACAATGATCTTTCCCATGCAGTTATGGAGTACGAATTAATGGAGTAACTGGCAAGTTCCAACACTCCGTTACCTCATCACTCCTACAGAAATGCGCTTGACGGCGGCTCGCCTCGTTTCATGTTACCGCGTTTCAGACTGGCCGAATCGCGCCGCGGGAAGGGTCCTGCGAAAATGGATCCCGCTCAGACGGATCAGCGCGTTTCCTTCGGACTGGAAAGTGCTTAAATAATTCATGTTCAACGGACTTTTCGGCTGGTTTTCCAGCGACATCGGGATCGATCTCGGCACGGCGAATACCCTCGTCTACGTAAAGGATCAGGGAATCGTCTTGCGCGAACCGTCCGTCGTCGCGGTCCAGGCTGGCACCAACAGAGTGCTTGCAGTAGGCGACGAAGCGAAGCGGATGCTTGGGCGCACGCCCGCGAACATTGTCGCCGTCCGTCCACTTAAGGACGGCGTCATTGCGGACTTTGAAGTTACCGAGGCGATGTTGCGCCATTTCATCACCAAAGTTCACAATCGCAAGGTGAAGGCGAGGCCTCGAGTCGTGATCGCGGTTCCTTCCGGAATCACTGAAGTGGAAAAACGCGCGGTGCGCGAATCGGCGACACATGCAGGCGCGCGGGAAGTTTATTTGATCGAAGAACCAATGGCTGCGGCAATCGGCGTCGGGCTTCCAGTTCAGGACCCAGCCGGCAACATGATCATCGACATCGGCGGAGGCACAACGGAGGTCGCGCTGATTTCACTCTCTGGAATTGTATTTAGCCGCAGCGTGCGCGTGGCTGGCGATGAACTGGACGAAGCGATCGTACAGTATATGAAACGCGCTTACAATTTGATGGTCGGCGAACGCACGGCGGAAGAAATCAAAATCAAGATCGGGTCGGCGTATCCGAGCGAAAAAGAGACCAGCGTCGAAGTGAAGGGGCGTGATCTTGTCGCTGGCTTACCAAAAACCCTAATGATCACGTCGCAGGAAGTGCGTGAGGCGTTGCTCGAACCGATATCGACGATTGTCGATTCGGTACGTATTACTCTGGAGCGTTGTCCGCCCGAGCTTTCGGCAGACCTCGTCGACCGCGGTCTCGTGCTGGCAGGCGGAGGCGCGTTGCTGCGCGGCTTTGACAAACTTTTGAGTGAGGAAACAGGTTTGCCTGTCCACGTAGCCGAAGATCCGCTCAGCGCAGTAGCGGAAGGGACAGGCAAATGCCTCAATGAACTCAAATTTTTGCGTCAAGTTGCCTCCGCCGATCGCCAGTGGCGGTAGCAGCAATTGCGAATTGACGATTGCGAATTGCGGATTGATATCCGGTGTTCCGGCGATGTCGATCTTTATTAATTCGCACTCCGAACGAAGTTCACCTGCCGTGGCAGGCACTCCCCAATTGCGATGAGTCGCACATACATCATCGCGCTGCTGATTTTTGGCGCTATTCTGGGGTACTTTCTCAGCTTCGGCCCAACCACGACGCAGAAGTTCAAAGCCGGCGTGTATCAGCTGCTGGCCCCGTTTTTGACCAGCGGCTCAGGATTGAAAAAGCAGATCACGTCGGTCCGCAGCGGTCTTAAGTCGCTTGAGCAATTGGAGCACGAGAACTCGGCGCTTCAGGTGGAAAATCGGGAACTGCGTGCAACAAGCCAGGGCTTGCGCGACTTGGAGCACGAAGTCAATCGGTTGCGGCACGCGCTCAATTATCGCGAGCGCTCGGTGTTCAAACTGATCGCGGCGGAAATTATCGCGCGCGATTCCTCGACCTGGTGGCGCACAGTCACCATCAACCGCGGCAGAAGAGACGGCGTAGAAACTGACATGCCCGTCGTCACTGACATTGGGCTGGTTGGAAAGACTACGACGGTGAGTGACACAATCTCCATCGTCCTGCTCATTTCGGACGAGAACTGCCGGATTGCCGCGTCGATCGAAGGAAGCCGGGAGCAGGGCATCGTATCCGGTGAGCGCGTGACGACTGGAATGACACCGCTACTGGACTTGAATTTCCTGTCGAAACAGGCTGACCTGAAGCCTGGTCAAAAGTGTTATACTTCCGGAGTCGGCGGCGTTTTCCCGTCCGGGCTGCTTATCGGTACGGTGAAGGGTTTTCGCGTTCGTGAGTTGGATGGACAAGCCCAATTGACCCCAGCGGTTGATCTGTCGCATTTGGAGGATGTCTTCGCAGTGACAGGCCGAAAATGATCTTCTTTGTTCTCCTGCTAGTACTGGTGCTCTTCGCTCAAATCGCAGAGTTCTTTATTCCGGCGCTGCCGTGGCTCTACAACGCGCACGTGTACATTGTGCCGATAATTGTTTTTTATGGAGCAATGGCGCTGCCTTTTCCGCTGATGCTCGCGCTGGCGCTCTACGCGGGGCTGTTGCTGGACGCGCTTACCGTCCAGGTCATCGGCGGTAAAGTTGAAATCTCAACTGGATCGTCCATACTGCTTTACGGTGTGCTGGCAGGAATCATGCATGGGCTCAGACCGCTCTTTGCCCGCGGCCATTGGGAGGTGCATTGTATCCTGAGCGGTGTTTTCACCTCATTGATAGTTTTGGCGCAGTATCTCATGATTACGTTCCGGCGCGGCTCTCTCGTTTTTACCCGTGAAGTCTGGTGGCAGATCGCCGGGCCCGGTCTCATCGCCATGGCGCTCGCGCCGATCTTCTTCTGGTTGCTGCAATGGCTCGCACGCATGACTGCTTACTCCTACGGTCCTGAAAGGGAGCGAATGCAATGAACAAGGGCCGGATGACTTCTCGACTGCGGATTCAAATTGTCGGCTTGCTCATGCTGCTGGGCATCGGCGCTCTAGGCGTTAGGCTCTGGTGGATACAAGTCGCGCATGGCACAGAATGGACGGCGCAGCTTCGCGGCAGTTCTCAAGCAACTGTTCGAATCCCGTCCGTTCGCGGAGAGATCAAGGACCGCAATGGCGTGACGCTTGTTCAGAACCGGGCCAGCTACGAGGTGGACTTTTACTTGCCGGAGATGGTCAAGGGTTATCGCGAACGTTTCGGTTCGCCGCCGCTGAGCGAATACCGGGCGATCATCAACGGGATGCCGAAAGATCAAAAGGAACCGGACATAATTAGAATCGTCAACAACGGGATCGTACCCCGTCTGAACGAGCTTGATCTGGCTCGCGACTACAACGCCGGGAAGCTGCAGCGTCATTTCCGCAACGACACCGAGGTCCCGTTTTCCTACATTAAGGACATTGATTTCCCTACGATGGCGAAGTTTTCTGAGCACGATGTGGGGTTACCGGGAGTCGACATCGCGATCAAACCAGTGCGCTCATACGTATACGGCTCTCTGGCCTCCCATATTCTCGGTTACGTCGGTATGCCTAACGACATCGATAAAGACGAGGCAAAGAAGTTTACGTTTTACCAGCAGGACGTCGAGGGCAAATCAAATGTCGAAAAGGTAATGGACCAGTATCTCCGCGGGAAACCCGGAGTCCGTTACCTGCGCAAGACCGCCAAGGGCACACTCGAAGGTGTGCAGCGTGAAGATCCTCCCCAACAAGGCGCAAACGTTTTCTTAACGATCGACGGGCGCGTCCAATCAATTGCAGAGGAAGCGCTGCGCGCAGTGAGCCGAGCCGGCGCGGTAGTGGTCGATCCAAACAATGGCAACGTCCTGGCGATGGCTTCTGTTCCATCATTCGATCCAAATACTTTCATCCCCAGCATCAAAGCGAAAGATTGGCAAGCGCTCCAAAAAGATGAAGGCGATCCACTGATCAACCGCTCAATTAGCTGCCTGCCGCCAGGTTCGACATTCAAGCTCATCACGGCGCTCGCCGGATTGCGAGGCACGAAAAATCTAGCGGGAGCCAAGTACGGCTGCTATGGCGGTGTGAGTTACGGCGATCACTTTTTTCGATGCTGGGTAGCCGAAAAGCATTACACGCATGGAACCATCGGCCTCGCCGATGCGCTCAAGGTGTCGTGTGACTCCTTTTTCTATCAGTACGGAAACGCAGCTGGCATTCAGTCGATTGACGCCGTTGGCAAAATGTTTGGAATGGGCGAAGAATCGGGCCTGCAACTGTCAGGCGAACAAACCGGCAATATGCCGGGGCCTGAGTGGATGCAAATTCACCATCCCCAGGAGAGATGGTCACAAGCTCAGACCGCCAATGTTTCAATCGGCCAGGGATACACGCTTGTTTCGCCCTTGCAATTAGCAATGGCCTACGTGGCGATCGCAAATGGCGGCGTGTGCTATTACCCACGGCTGGTGGATCGAGTTTTGAACCAAGACGGCTCTCCTCTGTTGGACGAGCATGGCAACGTCGCAGTGCCCCAGACGCCACGCGTGCGATCGGATTTACGACAGGAAATCTCCCCTGAGCACATCGAATTGGTTCGCAAGGGTCTTTGGAAGGTCGTTAATGAAGATGGCGGCACAGGCGGCAGAGCACGTTTGAAAGATTGGGTGGTAGCGGGGAAGACAGGTACTGCGCAGGCCACTGACCGCGGACAAGAGGAAAACGTGGCGTGGTTCGCTTGTTTCGCTCCATATGACCATCCGAAGTTTGTCGTCGCAGTGATGGTGCAGGGCGCCTCCGGCCACGGGGGCGAAGTCGCGGGGCCAATCGCCGACAGAATCTTGGAGCGCTCACTCGCACTGGATGAAGGCAAATTCGACATGCCGGTGGCCTGGGTCCCGCCTGCGCATCACGCCAATCCGCTCCAATTGATCAAATCAGTGGCTTATCACGGCGCTGGAGGCAATCTCGGAGGCGAAGATGAAGAAAATGCCCCCGCCTCGCAAACTGCCACGGCGCAGATGGCAAGCTCGGACGCATCGCCTGATGTCGAGCCGGAAGCCGACTCCCAAGGCAGGGTGCGGCGGCGAGCCGCTGGTCCCGTAGCGCGGGCGGTCCCGGCGGCGCCGGCTGCGGCTCCGCGCAATTTCTTTCAACGGCTCTTTGGAGCCCGTCCCAACCCTGCGCCCGCGCCCCAACCGCCGCCGAACCGTCGGCGTCCAAACACTCGATGAACCCCCGATCAGAACTACAGCATCAGGAGTTAGTAATCCCCTGGCTCGTGGCCGATCAACTTTTTCAATTTTATGATAGACAAGGTCAGGAAGATTTTGGGCCTTCCATCCCGGAAGACTGGCAACAAGCTCATAGTCAGCGTGGAAAAACTCGAATCCCGCGTGGCTCTGCTGGAAAATGGCCGACTCGAGGAATACAGCGTAGAACGCAAGAGCTCCCGGAACATCGTCGGCAGCATTTACAAGGGTAAGGTTAGAAACATCGAGATGGGC
>DATBDI010000222.1:0-6535 GCA_036270025.1 Candidatus Udaeobacter sp.
CGCGTGCTGCGGGTCTTGCTCCAACAGTGCTTCTTCGGCCGCTTCCATTTGAATAATTACACCAGTGAATCCTTGGGCGAGCGTGTCGTGAATATCGCGCGCCATGCGAGTTCGCTCCTTGAGAATCGCGGCCTCGCGCTGTTGCTCCACCAATTCCTGACCATGGACCGCAAGCATCACATGGTGCGCCAGCGCCTGCGCCAATTCGACTTCCGCCGCGCGATACGCGCCTTTTTCCGAATGATGAATGCCGATAAGCCCGCGCAGCTCGCCTGAGACAAACATCGGGACCCCCATGAATCTCCGGCATCGGTGACGCTTCAAATATTCACGAAACTCAGGCTCAAGACGTGAATCCCCGTCAATGTCATCGACGACCACGGGCGATTTGGTAAAGAGCATTTCCTGGAGCAGAGGCCTCTTTTGCCACCCGGCCGGATCATTGACAAAGGGATGGTCGGGATGCGGCGGCACCTGTCGATCATCTTCGATCACCACCTCCATGCGCACTCCGTGATCAAGCGGGCTGCGCACCCAAAGCATCACGCGCATGGCGCGCAGATTCTGTCCGATGGTGCGCAGCATTTCGCCGATAAATTTTTCTGGTGCAGCTTCGGTGGCCAGCACATCAAGGCTCCGCATCATCACGTCCACGTGACTACGGGCCAGTTGCTCGGAGGCTCGCAGCGCGTGCTCGGCGCGATCACGCTCAATCGCCACGCGTGTCAGGTGCGTCGCCAACTCAATCATCTCCAGGTCTTGCGAAGTGGGGCTGCGCGGTTCGCGATAATACATGCAGAATGTTCCCAGCACCTTTCCTTCCCAGGACAGCACCGGATTGGACCAGGAAGCGCGCAGGCCGTGTTTCAGCGCGGCAGCGCGATGCTCTGGCACATCCCACAGCGGATCAGTAGCGATGTCGGAGGCAATGACAGCGGAACCGCGATATGCCGCTGTGCCGCACGAACCAGCACACGGCCCGATTGCAAGCTTTTCCATCTGCTGCGTCCAATCCTTGGGCAGACTCGGCCCGGCAACGACGTTCAGGTGCGTACCATCAACATTCAGTAATAAGATTGAAGCGAGCGTTGCCGGCCGTTGTTCCTCGATGATCAGGCAGAGCTGGTTCAAGATTCGGTCAAGCGGAACGCCCGTGGCGATCATCTCAAGCAGCTGTTTCTCGCCGGCGAGCAAAGCTTCGCTCCGCTTTCGTTCGCTGATGTCGACGTGTGTGCCTACGAGTTTGAGCATTTCCCCGGTCGCGCCGAAAACAGGATGTCCGATGGATTCGAGGTGCTTAACCGTTCCATCGGGCAGCACGATTCTGAAGTGCAAAGCGTGATCGGATTTCTCACGCATTGCTTTTATGGTCGCTTCGACCACCCTTTCGCGATCATCGGGGTGGATCCGTTTCTCGACTGTTTCCTTATCCGGAAGTCCCTGCTGAGGGTCGAGTCCCCAAATCCGGAAGTTCTCCTCTGACCAGTAGGTCGCCCTGTCGGCCTTATAGCTCCAAGCCCAGCTTCCGGTTTGACTCAGTTTCTGCGCTTCGGCAAGGTAAGCCTCACTCCGCCGCAGTGCCTGCTCGGCGCGCTTCCGCTCCGTGATGTCCGTCACAGTACCCATGAACTGCACGACCTCGCCGGCGCTGTTCAACTTCGGATGCCCCAGCGCGTGAAGGTATTTTGTTACGCCGTCGGGAAGCACGAGCTGTTTCTCCAGTTCGTAATCAGATTTCTCCTTGATTGCTCGATCAACCGCGGCCTGCCAGCTGGTTCGATCTTCCGGGGCAAGCCGCGTCAGCCGTTCGTCCCAGGCGCGCTCATGGCCGGGTTCAAACCCATAAATTCGATACCACTCATCAGAGAGATACAGGGCTTGTCTTGTCTTAATGTCCCAAACGAAACTGCCTGTGTGCGTGAGCCGTTGCGCCTCGGTGAGATTGCGCTCGCTCATCGCGAGTTTGTGTTGGGTCAGCTTCCGTTCAATTGCGATACCCGCCAGATGAGTGATCTGTTCGATGATTTGTTGATCGCGCACACTCGGGCTGCGCGGCTCGCGATAATACATTGCGAACGTCGCGATTACTTTGCCTTGCGAAGAAAAGATCGGCGTGGACCAACAGGCGTACAGAGAATGCCGCAAAGCCGCATCGCGGAAATCAATCCACAATGGATCGGTGGCGATGTCGCTAACGACTACCTGCTTACCGGTGTAGGCTGCCGTTCCGCACGAGCCTGAGCAAGGTCCGACTGCAGCTCCATCAATTGCATCGGTGTAGGCTTTCGGAAGGCTTGGTGCGCCGCCATGCCGCAGGTGGTTGCCCTCGACTAACAGGATCGACGCCAGCACACCGGCCGCTTGTTGCTCGACCAGCCGACACAACGTATCAAGGATTTCCGTAAGCGACGCGCCCCTTGCCACCATCTCGAGAATGCGTTTTTCTCCCGCGAGCAGGGCTTCGGCGCGCTTGCGATCTTCTATGTCCGTGACAGCTCCGTACCATTTCAGAATATTGCCTCGTTCATCTCGCAGTGGCACAGCACGGACCAGGAGCCAGCGATAGTTACCGTGGGCGTCGCGATGCCGGGCTTCGTTCTCGAACGGCTCGCCGCTGGTATGGGATGCATGCCACTTAGCGAGATGTTGTTCGGCATCGTCTGGGTGAAGGGTAGCTTCCCACCCCGAACCTTTAGTCTGCTCCGGCGATTGTCCTGAGAATTCGATCCATTGCCGGCTGACAAATTCAGTGGTCCCGTCGGGACGTGAGACGAAGGCCATTGTCGGCACGGTTTCAATCAGGTCGCGAAGCTGCTCTTCGCTCTGACGCAGCGCTTCTTCGGCGCGCTTGCGTTCTGCTTTCTCCCGAGCCTCACGCAGGGCGCGCGTGATTGAAGGGCCGAGCCTGACCAACCGCGCTTTTAGAACGTAATCAGTGGCGCCTCGCTTCAGTGCTTCGATTGCGACGTCTTCGCCCAGAGTTCCGGAAACGAAGATGAATGGCACTTCCGGCGCGCGCTGCTGTGCAATTTTTAGCGCCGATAATCCGTCGAACGACGGCAGTGTGTAGTCTGCGAGAATAAGATCAAAGCTTCGGCCTTTGATAGCAGCGACAAAGTCATGCTCGGTTTCGACTGTGGTTGGCTCGATCCGAATCCCTTCCGCTTCGAGGCTAGCCTGCACGAGCTCTGTGTCTCTGGTGTCGTCTTCAAGGTGCAGAATTTGGAGCGGGGAATTCATTCCTGCTATTTCTTTTTCACGCTGCCCGGCGGAGGCTCGTTGATCACGGCCCAAAATACGCCCAACTCCCTGATAGCATCCACGAATTGATGGAAATCGACAGGTTTAACCACGTAGGCATTCACGCCTAGCTTGTAACTTTTCATCAGGTCGCGCTCTTCGTGCGACGAGGTAAGAACTACCACCGGGATCATCTTTAGGGTTTCATCAGCTCGAACCTGCTCGAGCACTTCAAAGCCATTTACCTTGGGCAATTTCAAGTCGAGCAGCATGACTGCGGGATTGCCGTTCGGACGTGCCTGGTGATTGCCGCGGCGATACAGGTAATCGAGCGCCTCTTCGCCGTCGCGCGCGATGACTACCTCATTGGCGAGGTTGTACTCGGCAAGGCCAGTGAGCGTAAGCTCCACATCCTTTGGATCATCTTCTACTAATAAAATGCGTTTCAGGTTATTCATAGATATATGTGTTTAGCGCAATGAGTCGCCTGTCCCGCATTTTTCTTGTCATGTTGAGTGAAGCGAAACATCTCTGATTTTTTCGTCTCGTATCTGCCAATATAAACAGAGATTCTTCTCCCGCGTTTGCGGGATCAGACTGACAGCAAGGGGATCGTTGAAATTCGCCAAAACGCGTGCTCATGCATTTGCCTTTTCAGTTTTTGGCAGTGCAACGTAAAACGTCGCGCCGCGATCCACTGCGCCTTCCGCCCAGACTCGGCCGCCGTGCCGATGCACGATTCTCTGCACGGTGGCAAGTCCAATACCGGTGCCCTCGAATGCTTCGTGCGAATGAAGGCGTTGAAAAACACCAAACAACTTGTCTTCGTATTTCATGTCGAAACCGACGCCGTTATCTCTTACAAGTACGACCACTTCCTCCGGCGTGTGGCTTAACAAGCCGATTTCTATCTGCGCCTGATCGCGCGTTCGAGTGAATTTCACCGCGTTGGAAATCAGATTACTGAATACCAGCCGCAGCAGGGTGGGATCGCCATAGCCAAGCGGCAAAGTCCCGATGCGCAACGCGATATTCCGACCGCGTGTGTCGGGAGCAATTTCGGCAACCACGCTCTTTACGATCTGCTCGAGATTGATCGTAGTCTTTTGCGTTTCAGCCCGGCCGATTCGGGAGAAGTCCAGAAGATCGTCCACCAAATTGTCCATCCGGCTGGCTGCGTCCAGAATCTTGGTGATTTGGTGCCGGCCTTTGTCATCCAGAACTGAATCCGAGTGCTTCTGCAATAACTCGGCGAATCCGGCGATGTGTCGAAGCGGCGCGCGGAGGTCGTGAGAAACGGAATAAGCGAATGCTTCTAACTCTCGATTAACGGCCTGTAAGTCATCGTTCATTTTTCTCAACTCGGCCGTGCGCTCGTTCACTTTCGTCTCCAGTTCGTCCCGCGATTGGCGCAGAGCTTCCTCAGCTCTTTTGCGCTCGGTGAGCTGTTCTCGCAGCGCGCGCTCCACGTGCTCGCGTTCGCGGACGTTCGTCAACAGCCTGTCTACCTCGCGTTCGGCTTGGTTGGTACCGAGAAATTCGTCAGCCGGCACATAGTACAGGTTTCGGCAGACGGTGCCGCGGTAAATCACCACCGGATGGGTGCGGATGACGTCAAGAATAAGTTCCGGTGGAAAACAGTGTCGATTGTACTGGCAAAGGGCAGAACAGTTGTTTTCCAACAGCGCGTGAGTCAACCTGCTTTCGTACTCCATCCAGCGCTCGAGGCCACGGCCCCCTCTCATTACCCATTCGGTCTCGCCGGTGACGCGAAGGGCAGGAAACCCTTCGCTCATGGCCGAATCCGTGGCTTCCTTCCAGAAGCTAAACATCCAGTCGGGGTCAAAAGATCCGCGTTTCAGATATGCCTGCTCTTTGGTTGCCAGAACAAGGGAGTTAGATTCAATCGCACCCTCTACGTCAATTCCCTCCGACTGCATAGCCTCGCTCACGTGGCCAATGGTACCATCGTCAGCGATGTAAATGCATTTTTCACCGCGATCGAGGCCCATCCGCATGAACGGAATAGCAACCGCGTAATGTTCGTCAGGGTTCTCGTAGATCGAGCAGAAGTGGTCGTGCGGGCCGAGTTGCTCGAGCGACTCGATAAGCGGAGTTCTCTCTGATGCTATATTCATAAAGCCTCCTCGTTTTGATAGACCTTTCGTGCAACGCCAGCGCCCTCACCTTGTCTCGGTTGTAACATCTCCTTCTCCAATTTGGGGAGTGCCACATAAAAAGTAGCGCCGTGATCGACGGAGCTCTCCGGCCACACTGTACCGCCGTGCCGATGCACAATCCGCTGCACGGTAGCGAGCCCGATGCCGGTGCCTTCGAAGGCCTCTTGTGAGTGCAGACGCTGAAACACCCCAAACAATTTGTCGTTGTACTTCATGTCGAAACCAACTCCATTATCTTTAACAAAGATAACGATTTCATCGGGCTTGTGATTTAATGAACCAATGTCGATCTCGGCCTGATCGCGTGTTCGAGTGAACTTCAACGCATTGGAAATGAGATTGCTAAATACCAGTCGAAGCATCGCCGGATCGCCGTAGCACTTTGGCAAATCGCCAACGTGCCACGTGATGTTGCGCCCGAGCGTGTCCGGCGCGAACTCGCCTACAATGCTTTTGACAACCTGCGCAAGATCGACGGTGCATTTTCGCGTTTCGGTGCGCCCGATACGCGAAAATGCGAGGAGATCATCAACCAGGCTGCCCATCCGGTTCGCCGAATCCAAGATCATGTCGACGTGGTGACGGCTCTCGTCGTCGAGAACTGGGCCAGAGTGTTTCTGCAAAAGCTCAGTGAACCCCGCGATATGTCGAACCGGCGCGCGCAGATCGTGCGAGATGGAATAAGCAAACGCTTCCAGTTCGTTGTTGACGGCTTGGAGCTCTCTGGTGCGTTCGATCACCCGTTGTTCAAGCTCTTCGTTCATTTTGCGAATTTGTTCTTCCGCTTGCTTGCGGTCGGTCACGTCGCGGTTGATTTCCAGAGTCGCGGCGGGCGCTCCATGCTCGTCACGTCGCAACGACTGGCGGCTGGTGACGACGATGGGCGTTCCATCACGTGTGATATGCCTCAGCTCACCCTCCCATTGCCCCTGGCCCTGGAGAACAGCGTCGATTGTCTCCAGGGGAATTGGGAAACGAGTCTGCAAAAGCTCGTGCGTGACGTGCCCGAGCGCTTCCGCGGCCGTCCAGCCGTAGGTCCTCTCCGCTCCCCGATTCCAGAACATGATTCGGCTTTCAGGATCGCGCACGATAATGGCGTCATGCGCAAGGCTCAG
>DATBDI010000223.1:0-3638 GCA_036270025.1 Candidatus Udaeobacter sp.
GCTCGCTCAGGAGGAAATCATTTCATTGATCGCTACTGGCGCGACGAGACAGGAACTTTCGACTGGCAACGTTCTGGCTGGCCGCGCCGCCATGTTACTGGTACAGCAGCTCTATCGAAAAATTGTAAAAAAAGGCGAGCCGACCGAGAGCAACACGGTGTTTAACCGGTTGGATTTGGATTTGGGAACAGTCGATCCGCGAACCGGACAACAGCAGGCTACCGTGCGATTTAAGCTGAGTGATAATATTGTGCTCACGGGCGACGTCGGCGTCCACGGGGACTTCCGCGGGAAGGTAAAATATCTGATTCGCTTTCGATAGGAACCTGTTGAAATACCCAGCCATACCGCGTTGCTGCGTATTTTTCGCCTGTCCAAGGCGCGAGGAGGGCGCATACCCGAAGGGGTCTGTAACCAACGAGCAACGCTGGAGAGACGAAAAAGCCGAGCAACCCGGAGGGCAGGTATGCTTTACGCTGTCTCGCGGCGTTGCTCATCCCTCACAGGTTGCTTTAAACATGCTCGTCGCTCGCGCCTTGCTATCCAGCGCAAAGCACACTTGCGCGGCATGGCTGAGTATTTCAACAGGTTCCTAAGATGCGATACGGCCTCCTGTTCTCTCTCGGAAGTGTGGCCCTTGCATTTGAAGTTGCAGCGCAAAGCGCTGTAGATGTTGAACGCCCGGAACAACGCCAGAAAGAGCGGCGAGCAGTCGAAAAAGCACAGGCCAAACGCGCCAAGCAGACGAGTATCATCGAGTTTCGCGGCGAGCAGGCTTTCACTGACAAACAGTTACGCGTTGCGCTGAAAGAAGAGATCACCACGATCGAAGATTTTGGGTTAAGCCCTGCTCGCGCCGACGATCTCGCGTTTTTCCTCGAAGTTTTTTATCGGAAACACGGCTACGCGAAAGTGAACGTTCACTACGTCATCGAATCGGGGAGTCGATTGCGTCTGGACATTACCGAAGGCCCGCGATTCATGTTGCGCACCGTTGTCTTCGATGGAAACGGGCGCGAGCCGGCGGACAAGCTTTTCGACTACATGGTAGGCCCGACGCGAGAGCGATACTCGAAGCTCGAGAAAAGATTGCCATTCGTAGCCTCCGACATGGAGGAAGGAACCCACCTTGTGCAGCGCTTCTACGTAGCGGATGGGTTTCTCGACGTTGTAGTCGATCCCCCGCGTTACAAGTTTCAGTCGCAAAGTAGCGATGTGGACGTTGTCCTTCCGATTCACGAAGGGCGGCAATATTTCTTTGGTCACATTGCTTTCCTTGGCCAAACTGTTTACGGCGCGGAGGCGCTTCGCGGAGAGATATCCGATCTCCTACAGCGGCCTTATACCGACTTGCGTGTAGAAGATATTCCCCGGCGTCTGCAGGCGTACTTTAAGGCGCGCGGGTATTACGACGTGAAAGTGGACGCCAATGGCGCGCCTGAGGAAGCAGTGAACGGTCGAATCCCGGTGCAGGTCACCATTTCGCCAGGACCGGTCTACCACTTTGATGGGACGACAGTTACTGGTCTGACTCGGCTGCATCCGAGTTTTGTGACGAAGCGCTTCACCCGATTGCGCGGCAAAACCTACAGCCCGGATGTGCTTGATGAGCGGTTTCGCACGCTCATGAAAACCGGCTTGTTCAACGTGCTTCAGATCAAGCCTGTCCCGATTGGCGAACATCTCTTGCGACTGGACATTTCGGCTCAGGAAGCCAAGAGCAAGGAATTCGGTTTTTGGGTCGGCTTCGACACATACGAAGGCGCACTCGCCGGGGTTCAAGCTGGTGACCGCAATCTGTTCGGCACTGGCCGCGCAGGGTCGGCAACGATCGAGGTGTCGCAGCGAAGTTACCGAGGTGAAATCTTATACCAGGACCCGTTCTTCCTTGATACGGATTTTGTTTTCACAGCGCGAGCATTTGCTCTGACTTTTGATTACGATGGCTACACAAAATTTGAGCTGGGCGGACGGTTCGAGCTTAGCCGCAAAATCACAAAAAACGACGAGGTGTCGTTGACCTTTTCGCCGCGGCACGTCGAGATAACCGACTCGGAGATCAGGCCGGATTTCCTCCTCGGCCGCAGTGAGTATCAGGTCGATACGATCGGTCTCACGAACACGCTGGATCTGCGTGAGAGTCCCTATGTAAATCCGCGGGGATTTCTCGTTGCAAACACATTGGATGTAGCCGCAAGCGGGCTGGGGAGCGATATCGAATTTATCCGCGGCACAATGCGCGTGGGTTATTACCTTCCATTTGGCCCCAAGGCGCTTACGCCGGGAGTAGTTGAGGATCAATCGCCTGAGAGCGGTTTTCCGCGTTGGTTTCACCAATCGTCGATCGCATTCGGTGCCCGCGCTGGCATCATCCATTCACTCACCGACAGCGGCGCCGACGAAGCCACTGCTATTCCGATCGACGAACGTTTCTTCATTGGCGGCGCCTCAACTGTGCGCAGTTTCGGCGAACGCGATCTTGGCCCGCACGATAATCACGGGCATCCTGTTGGTGGCGAGTTCTACACGGTCTTCAACGCCGAATATACCTTTCCGATTTTCGGCGAATTGCAGGGGGCAATATTTACCGATGCAGGGAATCTTTTGCCGACGTCGGAAGACATCGGACTAAGCGACATGCGGTATGCGATCGGCGCGGGCTTGCGCTACAAGCTGCCGGTCGGCCCGATCCGCCTCGATTACGGCGTTAATCCTGATGCGCATCAATTCGAAGATTTCGGTGCGTTTCATTTCAGTTTCGGCTTTGCATTTTAAAGTGACGCCCCGAGGCAACCTGTGTTGATGTTCTCGTCTCATTAACACCCCGGCTTCAGCCGGGTGGACCACCAAACGTGTAGACATGAACCGCTTTAGCGGTTTGCGCTTCAAATCCGAAACCGCTAAAGCGGTTAGCGAGATTTGAAGTAGCGGCCGGCACCGTGCTAAAGCACGGTGTTAATGAGACTCGAACATGCAAGATGCATCAGATCTACAGAGGGGTGTCCCGGCGAGGCTGGGCGACACATCACCAGAGGAATTTCGAAAGCAGCTTCACGAACTGGCAGATTGGATCGCGGATTTTCGCGAGAATCTCGAAAACATCCGCGTCGCGCCTGACGGGAATCCGGGAGCTGTACTTGCCAATCTGCCATCCGAGCCGCCGGAAGGCGGGGAGCCCTTCGAGAAAATTCTCAGCGACGTCGATCGGTTCATCGTTCCTGGAATGGTGCATTGGGCGCACCCGATGTTCCTTGCGTACTTTGGCTGGACAACGACCGCAGCCGGAATCCTGGGTGAAATCATCACTTCGCCACTCAACGTGAATGCCATGACGTGGCGGACGTCGCCGGCAGCGACGGAGTTAGAAACCCTGGTGGTTGATTGGATCCGGCAGTGGGTGCATTTGCCTCGAGAATTTGGAGGCGTTGTGTACGACACCGCGTCCGTAGGCGTTATGCACGCGCTCGCGGTCGCGCGTGAAGAGGTCACTAGTGACACAGACAATCCTGTCTGCCGACCTGGTGGAGCAGACAGGATTGTCCGCGCCACGAAAGGATCGCCTGCGTCACGTTCGGTGCGCAAACGGGGCCTCGTCGCCGCCGGCGCGCCTGTGTTTCGTATTTATGCTTCCGAACAGG
>DATBDI010000224.1:0-3158 GCA_036270025.1 Candidatus Udaeobacter sp.
CGGCCGCCTCCCGCCGCTCGCGGGATACAAAGCAGTGCGGATCCATTACGCACCGCTGAACAAGATGATCATGTTCGTGAACATCAACGGTCACCCTGCCAGGTTGCTCGTCGATACCGGATCGAACCAAACGATCCTGGACGCCGACGCGGCAGAATCATTCGGGATACGTCCGTCCCAGCGCGGCCTTTACTACATTCGGTTCACGCAAGTCAACGGCGAGGTGTTGCCGGTCGGTTTCGCGCAAAGTCTCACCGCTGACGGCATGAATCTTGGCGGCAGCCCAGTCACGCTGCGCCGTGCCATCTCCTCCGGCAACAGAAATGCGGACGTCGATGGCCTTCTCGGTCTCAACATTCTGTTTCGGCACAAGGCGGTGATTAATTGCCGAACCAAACTTGTTTTCTTCAAAGTCGATCAAGCGCGCCAAATGAATCTCGGCGCTGTCGCGGCATCCGAAAAGTTTACAAGAGTGCCGCTGCGCCGGGAGGAAAACGGGGCGCTAACGGTGCGGTGTTCGATTCGGGGACAACCAGCGCAGATGCTCGTCGATACAGGGTCGTTTCTCACCACCTTCAATGAAGGCTTCCTAAAGTCGCTCGGGCTTGCGTTGGATCCAACGCGAGTCTCCGCTCATTTTTCAGGCGGCGTCACGCGCCGAATGAGCGCGGCGGCAATTAATGATCTAAAGATTGGGCCGTTTAAAGTGCCACAGAAGAAGTTTGGCGTGACCGCGCTACCGCACTTCACGCTGCACCAGGCCGGCACGACCATCAGCGGAATCCTGGGAATCGAGACGCTGTATAACTGTCATGCCATCGTCGATCTCGATGGGATGAATTTGTTTTTGAAATAGCAGTTCAGGTTAAAAACAACCGCGGATGACACGGATGGCACAGATGTTCTAAAACTCACGAAAGCATTGTAGGGCGTCTGTATCAGACGCCAGCTGTGGCGTGCGCTGCCTGCTCGCGATTCATCGGAGTCCTCAGCGCATGTGTTCCGAGGGCGCTGATCCGCTGGGGACTCGCCACGGCGAGCAAGCTTCGGACACTACAGCAAGCACGCGGGCAGGCCGCGGATAACACGGATGAATCAAATGACGAAATCCAAATGTCGAATGACGAATGAAAAGCAGCGATGAAACACCCCTGCTGAATCTGCGTAAATCTGTGTAATCTGTGGATTCTACAGAGTGAACTGAACTCATCCTAATGTGCTTGACACGAGCACGATCCTCATGGCAAAAAGTCCGCGATTGCGCTTCGCTCAAGGATGTCCTCCCCCGCAAAAAATACTGAACAGACACGTGTCGTAGTGTTAGAAGAGCATCCGCTGCTTCGGCACGGTATCGTCGACTTTCTTAATTCTCAGCCGGACCTGTTCGTTTGCGGCGAGGCAGACGACATCCGCGGTGCGCGCGATAAGATCGCGAAATGCGAGCCTCATTTGCTCCTCACCGCGCTGCGGCTCGGGGCCGGCGACACCCTGGAATTCGTTAAGGCGCTCAAGGCAGAACAGCCCGCCTTGCTGATCCTGGTGTATTCGGCCTTCGAGGAGACCATCTTCGCAGAGCGCGCGTTGCGCTCCGGCGCGGAGGGTTATGTGATGAAAAGAGCGCCCAAGGAAGAGTTGCTGAACGCTCTTCGGGAGATTGTGAGCGGAAATATTTACGTCAGCCGCGATGTCGCCATGCGGGCGTTCAAGAAATCGCTTGAGTCGTCAGGAGGGCAGCGATCGACGGGTCCGCTCAGCGGCATCGAACGGCTATCCGATCGCGAGATACATATTTTCCAGTTATTGGGCACCGGTCTTCGCAACCGGCAAATCGCCAATTCGTTGAATCTGAGTGTGAAAACCGTCGAGAGCCATCGCGAGAACATCAAACACAAGCTCGGCCTCGGCAGCAGCCGCGACTTGGTGGAGCGCGCCATCAAATATGTGGAAGAAACATTTTTTCCGCCCACAAAAGCGATTGGCGGGAGAAGCAAAAAGAAAGTCGTCCGCTTCCCCGCGGCCTGAAGGCGTAACCACGAATGGACACGAATGAACACGAATCAGGCGACCACGGATGACACGGATAAGATGAATTCTTCTGAGCCTATCTGTGTCATCCGCGTCATCCGTGGTTGTCTGCAGTTTCTCTGCATTGGTGTCTATTCGTGTTAATTCGCGGTTTAACCTCTGCGAACCCGCGGCGTGACGGGCGAAGCCCGCGTGATTCGTTAAAACGCCCGCCCGCGAACGCTTTCGGAGTTACATCGTTACATCGGTTGTAGAGTCCGCTGTCCTCAGCGGAGTTCTTCATTCCCCGCGGACTAACCACGAATGGACACGAATGAACACGAATCAGGCGACCACGGATGGCACGGATTTTGTAGGGCGTCTGTGTCAGACGCCAATTGAAGAATCTCTACGTGAAAGAATTTGATCGGCGTCTGACACAGACGCCCTACAATCAAAATCTGTATGGCTCGACCGCCACGCATTTCAGTCATGCTACCATGGGAGTGCAGGGTGATTTATTTTGTCACTCTTTGTATCGTTCCACGCTGTGACGTGCTGGCAAACGACGCCGCCTGGAGTGCTCTTTGCCAAACGCTCAAACGCCTGGACAAGTGGAACACATACTGCGCGTTGGTTATGCCGGACCACGTCCATTTGCTTACCGCGCCTGTCGAGCGCGAGTTAAGCGTCGCGGCCTTTCTGAAATGGCTGAAACGCTGGTTCAACGAGATTTATGAATTCCCTGCGCAGTGCCGATGGCAAGCCGGCGGATTCGATCGTCTGCTTCGGACCTCAGAATCCATTCACGAGAAGTGGAACTATGTTCGTGAGAACCCGGTGCGGGCGGGGTTGGTCCAGCATTGGAAACAGTGGCCATATCGCCACGGATTTTTCGACGACGAATAACAAGCCGCAATTGTAGGGCGTCCGCCGCGGCGGACGCCGGCCTCGGTTGAATCGCATGTATTGTAGGGCGTCTGTGTCAGACGCCGGCCTTAGTTGGATCGCATGTATTGCAGCGCATTCGCTGCGGCGGGCGCCGACCTCATTTGGATTGGCGTCTGACACCCGTAACGGATGCGAAGCAACGGCCGGGCTTTCAAACGCCCTACAAATCCGTGTTAATCGGGGGCCAATCGTTTCGGCTGGGA